>JBBRFR010000052.1:0-14736 GCA_038241485.1 Burkholderiales bacterium | reverse complement strand
TCTCATTTTGGCCATAGAGCGTGAGCGTGACGATGGGCACATCGTCGATGCCCTTGGGCTTGATGATCGGCGCGCCCACGCCCAGGCTTTGAGGCAACCAGTCGGCGTTGCTGTTGACGGTGTCGTACAGGCGCACCAGCGCCTCGGTGCGCGGCACCCCCACTTTGAACTGCACCGTGATCATCGCCATGCCGGGGCGAGACACCGACATCACGTGCTCGATGCCGGCCATCTGCGACAGCACCTGCTCGGCCGGTGTAGCCACCATCTGCTCCACGTCGCGCACCGCCGCCCCGGGGAAGGGGATCAGCACATTGGCCATGGTCACGTTGATCTGCGGCTCTTCTTCACGCGGCGTCACCAGCACCGCGAATGCGCCCAGCAGCAGCGCCACCAGGGCCAGCAGCGGCGTGATCTGCGCCGACTGGAAGAAGGCTGCGATGCGGCCCGAAGCACCGAGCTTCGTGTTGGAGTCGCCCAGCTTCATGGCTGGCGCCCCGCGGCCTGCGGGTCGAGCGCGACACGCTCGCCAGCGCTCAACCCGCTCAAGACTTCAACCCGTTCACCTGCGACGCGACCCAGCCGCACCTGGCGCAGCAGCGCACGACCCTCGGCGTTGATGACATAGAGCGCGGTCAACTCGGCACGGCGCACGATGGTCTTGCTGGGCACGTAGACGCGGGCGTCGGTGGCGCCCTGCGACGCAATCCAGACGCGCGCAAACATGCCGGGCACCAGGCCGGGTGTGGCAGGCAGGTCGAAACGAACCTGCACCGTGTGCGTGGCCGAGTCGGCCGCGGGCAGGGCCGTCACGCGCAGCGGTTTGACCCACTGCTGTGCGCTGGGCAAGGCCGGCAGCTCCAGGCGGGCCAGCGCCGTGGCACTGGAGGCGGCGGAGGATTGCGGCACCGTGGCCGTCACGCGCAAGGCGCTCGGGTCGTACAGCGTGATCAGGGGGCGCCCAGGCATGGCCATGTCGCCCAGCGACACCGGCACCTCGCTCACCACGCCGGCGTAAGGGGCGCGCACCGTGTGAAAACCGGCCGCCACGTGGGCAGCGCCAGCTTGTGCCAGTTGTGCGGCCACCTGGGCCTGTGTGGCCTTGAACTGCGCCTCGGCGCGCTCGAGCGCAGCCTGGCTGATGTAGTTCTTGTCGTAGAGCTGCTGCTGGCGCTCGAAGTCTTTGGTGGCGACTTCGAGCGACGCGCGGGCGGCGCGCACGGTGGCGTCGCCCGCCAACGCGTTCTGGTCGGCGGCGTGCGAGTCGATGCGGGCGAGCACTTGGCCGGCCTTGACGCTGTCGCCCGGCTTGACCTCCAGCGCCACGATGGCTCCGGGCACCTGGGCAGCAATCGCGCTCTGGCGCACGGCTTCGACCACACCATCGTGACTGGCTTCGTTGGCGGCGTTGCTGCCTTCGGCCACGACGCTTGCCAGCGTGGTTGGGGGTGTGGCTGGACTCGCCGCGAGGGCTGCGCCGGGGCCGGCAACGAGGGTCGCCAGAAGCAACCAAAGGGTCTTCATGCGTGTTCTCCTGATCGGGCGCCAGGGGGGGGGCTCACCCTGGCTTTTGACTTCAATTGAGTGTATTGTTTAGCTAAACAGCTAAATAGTCAAACGACGAATTAAAGAAGGGACTAATGAACCATGAATTCACAGAACACAGCGGGCTGAGGCATCATGGCCACCTGCAACAACGACCCGTGCCCACGCATGAAAAGCCTGCCTCCAGAGGCGCTCGAACAGGTGGCGTCCTATTTTCAAGCGCTGTCCGAGCCCACACGCTTGCGCATCCTCAACTTCTTGCGCGATGGTGAGCGAAGTGCCGGCGAACTGGCGACGCTCTGTGGCTACACCGGCGCCAACATCTCTCGCCACATGGCGATGCTCACCGCGCGTGGCCTGGTGGCGCGCGAAGCCCGCGGCACCAGCGTCTACTTCCGCATTGCAGATCAATCGGTCTATGACCTGTGCGACTTGGTCTGCGGCAACATCGCCCGGCAGTTCGAGCGCGTGGCCACCGAACGGGCCGCATTTGTTCGCAGCGCCACACAAGGCCCCACCGCCGGCGCCGCTCGGCGCAAGCCGCGCGCGGGAAAACCCTCCGCAGCCTGAGGTGGCTGGCTTCTAGAATCATTTTTTTGCACACCTGAACACTTGGTTCAACAGGAGCTTTCTGAATGGCACAAACCCGCCGCGCTTCGACCTCCGACGACGGCGGCGCCGACAGCAGCAGCCTGCGCGTACTCAAGAAGTACCCGAATCGCCGCCTCTACGACACGCAGACGAGCAGCTACATCACGCTGGCCGACGTGAAAAAAATGGTGCTCGAAGGGCAAGAGTTTGTGGTGCGCGACGCCAAGACCAGCGATGACCTCACACGCAGCATCCTGCTGCAGATCATTCTGGAAGAAGAAAGTGGCGGCGTGCCGATGTTCTCGTCGCAGATGCTGGCGCAGATCATTCGGTTTTATGGCCACGCCATGCAGGGCATGATGGGTTCGTACCTTGAGAAAAACCTGCAGACCTTCACCGACATCCAGAAGCGCCTGACCGACCAGTCCAAGGGCCTGCTCGAGCCCAACGTGATGAACCCCGAGGTCTGGACGCAGTTCCTCAACGGCCAGGCACCCGGCGTGCAAAACCTGATGGGCAACTACCTCGAACAGTCGAGGAACATGTTCACCCAGATGCAGGAGCAGATGGCCAAGCAGGCCGAAACCCTGTTCCCTGGCATGCCGGGTTTCGTGGCACCGAAACGATGACGCAGGGTCATTTCGGGGGAAAATCCCCAGATGACGCAAGACACACTGGCCCCTGCGGCCCCCAAGATCGGTTTTGTCTCCTTGGGTTGCCCCAAGGCGCTGACCGACTCCGAACTCATCCTCACGCAGTTGCGCGCTGAGGGCTACGACACCTCCAAGACCTTTGCCGGCGCTGACCTCGTCATCGTCAACACCTGCGGTTTCATTGACGATGCCGTGAGAGAAAGCCTCGACACCATCGGCGAAGCGCTGGCCGAAAACGGCAAGGTGATCGTCACCGGCTGCCTGGGCGCCAAGGAGGGTGAGGCCGGCGGCAACCTGGTGCGCCAGATGCATCCGAGCGTATTGGCCGTAACAGGCCCCCACGCCACCCACGAAGTGATGGATGCGGTGCACCTGCACGTGCCCAAGCCACACGACCCGTTTGTGGATCTCGTGCCGGCGCAAGGTGTGAAGCTCACGCCGCGTCACTACGCGTATCTGAAGATCAGCGAAGGCTGCAACCACCGTTGCACCTTCTGCATCATCCCCAGCATGCGTGGTGACCTGGTCTCGCGCCCGATTGGCGACGTGCTGAGCGAAGCGCAGCGCCTGTTCGAAGCCGGTGTCAAAGAGCTGTTGGTGATCAGCCAGGACACCAGTGCGTACGGCGTCGACGTGAAGTACCGCACCGGCTTCTGGGACGGCAAACCCGTCAAGACCCGCATGCTCGACCTGTGCGACAAGCTGGGTGAGCTGGCCGCGCAGCACGGCGCCTGGGTTCGCCTGCACTACGTCTACCCCTACCCGCATGTCGACGAGGTGCTGCCGCTGATGGCGCAGGGCTTGATCCTGCCGTACCTCGACGTGCCCTTCCAGCACTCGCATCCTGACGTGCTCAAACGCATGAAGCGCCCGGCCAACGGCGAGAAAAACCTCGATCGCCTGCTGCGCTGGCGCGAGTTCTGCCCCGAGCTGGTGGTGCGCAGCACCTTCATTGCCGGCTTTCCGGGCGAGACAGAACAAGAGTTCGAACACCTGCTTGGTTTCATGCGCGAAGCGCAGATCGATCGTGCGGGTTGTTTTGCCTATTCGCCGGTGAAGGGCGCCACCGCCAACGAGCTACCCGACGCGGTGCCGGCCGAGCTGCGCGAAGAGAGAAGGGCGCGTTTCATGGCCGTGGCCGAGGAGGTGTCGGCCGCCAAGCTGCGCAGCCGCGTCGGCGCGACGATGCAGGTGCTGATCGATTCGGCCCCGGCGTTGGGCCGAAAGGGTGGCCTGGGTCGCAGCTATGCCGACGCGCCCGAGATCGACGGCAGCGTGAAGCTCTTGCCGCCAGAAAAAGCCTCCAAGACCCTGAAGGTGGGCGAATTCACCAGGGCACGCATCGTCGGCACGCAAGGCCACGACCTCATCGCTCAGCCGATCTGACCCCAAGGCATGACACAAGACAAGCGCACCGAGCTGATCCACCACCCCTACGTGCCGCCCCACGGGTTCGGGGCGGTGGCGCCGGGGGTGCACAAGGCGTCTACCGTCATCTTCCCCAACGTGGCGGCCTTGCAGGCACGCAGCTGGAAGTCTAAGACCGGCTACACCTATGGGCTGCACGGCACACCTACCTCGTTCACGCTGGAAGAACGCATCGCCACACTGGAAGGTGGCGTGCAGACCCTGCTGGTGCCCAGCGGCCTGGCCAGCATCACCCTGGTCGACATGGCCTTGCTCAAGCAAGGCGACGAGGTGTTGATCCCGGGAAACGCTTACGGCCCGAACAAGGAACTGGCGCGCAACGAGCTGGCCGCCTGGGGCATCACCCACCGCTTCTACGACCCGATGGACGCGCTCGGCCTGGCCGCACTGATCACGCCCCAGACCAAGCTGTTGTGGCTGGAGGCGGCGGGCTCGGTGACGATGGAATTCCCCAACCTGCCAGCCCTGGTGAGGGTGGCTCGCGAGCACGGCATCACCACGGCGCTCGACAACACCTGGGGCGCCGGCCTCGCGTTCAACGCCTTCGACTTGACGCCCAACGGCGAGCCGCTGAGCGTGGACATCTCGGTGCAGGCCCTGACCAAGTACGCCTCGGGTGGCGGCGACGTGCTGATGGGTTCGGTGACCACCTGCGACGAAGCGCTGCACCTGAAGCTCAAGTTTTGCCACATGCGCATGGGCTGGGGTGTTGGCGCCAATGACATCGAACTGGTGTTGCGCTCGCTGCCCAGCCTGGCCTTGCGCTACGACGCTCACGACGCCGCAGCGCGCACGCTGGCGGCCTGGTGGTCACAACGGCGCGAGGTAATCCAAGTGCTGCACCCGGCGCTCCCCGGCGCGCCCGGGCATGAGTGCTGGAAGAAGCTGTGCAGCCGCGCGGCGGGCTTGTTTTCGGTGGTGTTCAACGAGCGGTATGCCACCGAGCAGGTGTATGCCTTCCTCGATGCGCTGCGCCTGTTCAAACTCGGTTATTCGTGGGCCGGGCCAGTGAGTCTGGTTGTGCCCTACAACCTCGCTGTCATGCGGGAAGAGCCCACCCACCGCGGGGTGCTGGTGCGCTTTTCGGTCGGGCTGGAAGCCCCGGCCGATCTGATCGCCGACTGCCAGCAGGCGCTGCACGCGCTCGGGCCGTGAGGCTAGTCCTTGGAGCCTGATGAGACTTTGTGTCTCATCAGCCGGCCCTTTTGGCTGCGCCGAAAGAGCCTTGATCCGCTATGCGGCTCAGTCCTTCGAACCTGATGAGACTTTGTGTCTCATCAGCCGGCCCTTTTCTCTGTTCCAGTCGCGCTCTTTTTCTGTATTTCGTTTGTCGTGCTCGGCCTTGCCCTTGGCCAGAGCAATTTCGGCTTTCACGCGCCCGTCTTTGTAGTGCAAGTCGAGCGGCACCAAGGTGAAGCCTTTTTGCTCGACCTTGCCGATCAACCGCTTGATCTCTGCTTTGTGCATCAAAAGCTTTTTGGTGCGATCGGCTTCAGGGCTGATGTGCGTTGACGCGCTGCGCAGCGCGTTGATGCGGCAGCCGATCAGGTGCAACTCGCCGTTGCGGATGACCACATAACCATCAGTGAGCTGCACCTGGCCAGCACGAATGGCCTTGATCTCCCAGCCTTGCAGCACCATGCCGGCCTCGTACTTCTCTTCGAGGTGGTAGTCAAAACGAGCGCGGCGGTTTTCGGCAATCGACATGTGCGGGAGATGAGGCAAAAAGCCGTCAATACAATTGGCCCATTGTATGAAGCACGTCAAAAAGTCAGTTCTTCTCTCGTATTCGGCTCCGGAGATGTACGCACTGGTCACTGCGATCCCCGACTATCCGCGGTTCCTGCCCTGGTGCGAAAAGGCCGAGGTGCTGACCCACGACGCGTCGGGCATGACGGCCCGTTTGCACCTCGCCTATGGCGGCCTGCGGCACACCTTCACCACCCGCAACACCCATGTGGCCGACAACAGTGTGCTGGTGGCCCTGGTCGACGGGCCGTTCTCGGTGCTTGAAGGCGCTTGGCGTTTTGTGCCGCTCGCCCTGGGCGGCAGTGACGAGCCCGCTTGCAAGGTCGAGTTCGACATGCGTTACGCCTTTGCCAACCGCGCGCTCGAGCTGGTGGTGAGCCCCGTGTTCGACCGCGTGGCCAACACCTTCGTCGACGCATTCGTCAAACGTGCGGAGCAGGTGTATGGCGAACGCTGAACCCGCGACAGATCTGCTGCGGGTCGAGGTGGCTTACAGCCCGGCTGCTGGCCTCGTGAACCGGGTGGCGCTGTGCCTTCCAATGGGCAGCACGGTGGGAGATGCGGTGTCCAAGGCCTTGCCCGACTTGGCGCTGGACGGACTGGTGCCAGGGGTGTGGGGCAAACAGCGTGCCTTGAGCGACACGCTGCGCGACCAGGATCGGGTTGAAATCTACCGGCCGCTGCTGGTGGACCCGAAAGAGGCCCGGCGCCAGCGCTACCAGAGCCACCGCGCCAAGGCCAAGCCCTGATGCAGGCCGGTGCGTTGGCTTATTTGCAGTCGGAGCCGACGATGTCGCGGGCGCGTTTGGTTTCTTCGGCGCGGCCCTTGTCGTCGAGCACTTCGCGTTCGCCCTTGGCGTTGACACGGGCCATGCGCATGCCGTCTTCCAGCGCGCGCAGCTGAGACTTGGCTCGCAAGCAGTTGTCGGCGCGGGCGGCCTTCAGCTTTTCTTCTTCGGCACGGCGTTTGGCAGTTTCTTCTTCAGCTGCTTTGCGACGCTTGGCTTCGAGTTCGGGCTCAACCGCCTTGGCCGGGCCGCTGGCGGCAGACGAGGCCGCTGCTGACGCGACCATTGCTGCTGCGGCTGCTTGTGCGCTGTTGGGGGCAAACGCCGGTGCGGCTTTGCGCGCGCTTCCGCTGGGTCGTTGAAGGATATCGGCGTCGCTGACCGTCTGCGGCGGCGGCAGGTCGCTGTACTGCACCTGCCCGCTTTTGTCTTTCCATTTCCACTGGGCAAAAGCCGGGTGGCTCAGGCTGAGGGTCAGAAGGGCTCCAAGCGCCACAACGGCGAGTCGCACAGCAGGGAATTGGCGAACAGATTTCATCCCGAAAGTGTAGTCGTGCAGAGGGGCCAGGAGCACATCGCCGCAAGGCCTTGTCTGGTTTTGCCGGCACCAGCATCCACGTGCCGAGGCATTTCGTGAACTATTGCCACGAGTGTTACCAAGTGCGTGATCCGCAAGGCGACGGGTCACCGCCAGAGCGGTGCGTCGGCGATCCGTATAATTCGCTTTTGCGTCAGGAGCTTTCTCATGCGCCTTCTAGGCAAAGCGCTCACCTTCGACGATGTGTTGTTGGTGCCGGCTTTCTCTCAGGTGTTGCCACGCGACACCACGCTTTCCACCCAGTTCTCTCGCAACATCCGCCTGAACCTGCCCATGGTGTCTGCCGCCATGGACACGGTGACAGAAGCGCGCTTGGCCATCGCCATTGCGCAAGAGGGCGGCATCGGGATCGTCCACAAGAACCTCTCGCCCAAGCAGCAGGCCGCCGAGGTGGCGCGCGTCAAGCGCTACGAGTCGGGTGTGTTGCGTGACCCCATCACCATCTCGCCTGGTGTGCCGGTGCGCGATGTGATCAACCTCTCGCGACAACATGGCATCTCGGGCTTCCCTGTGCTCGAAGACGGCAAGGTGGTGGGCATCGTCACCGGCCGAGACCTGCGCTTCGAGACGCGCATGGACATCCCGGTGCGCGAGATCATGACGCCGCGTGAGCGGCTCATCACCGTGCGCGACGGTGCCACGCTGGCCGAGGCCAAGGCGCTGATGCACAAGCACAAACTCGAGCGTGTGGTGGTCGTGAATGACGCCTTCGAGCTGCGTGGCCTGTTCACGGTCAAAGACATCACCAAGCAGACCAACTTCCCGAATGCCGCGCGTGATGCGCAAGGCAAGCTGCGTGTTGGCGCCGCGGTGGGCGTGGGCGAGGGCACCGAAGAGCGTGTTGAGCTGCTGGTCAAGGCCGGCGTTGACGCCCTGGTGGTCGACACCGCCCACGGCCACAGCGCTGGGGTGATCGAGCGTGTGCGCTGGGTCAAGCAAAACTACCCGCAGGTTGACGTGATCGGCGGCAACATTGCCACCGGCGCCGCGGCGCTGGCGCTGGCTGATGTGGGCGCCGATGGCGTCAAGGTCGGCATCGGCCCGGGCTCGATCTGCACCACCCGCATCGTGGCGGGCGTGGGGGTGCCGCAGATCACCGCCATCGACAACGTGGCCAAGGCCTTGGCTGGCAGCGGCGTACCGTTGATCGCCGACGGCGGCGTGCGTTACTCGGGTGACATCGCGAAGGCGATTGCCGCCGGCGCCAACACCGTGATGATGGGCGGCATGTTTGCCGGCACCGAAGAGGCGCCGGGCGAGATCGTGCTGTTCCAGGGCCGCAGCTACAAGAGCTACCGCGGCATGGGCTCGATTGGCGCCATGCAGCAGGGTTCGGCCGACCGCTACTTCCAAGACAATACCGGCGCCAACCCCAACGCCGACAAGCTGGTGCCCGAAGGCATCGAAGGCCGGGTGCCCTACAAAGGCTCGATGGTCAGCATCGTGTTCCAGATGGCGGGTGGTTTGCGTGCAGCCATGGGTTATTGCGGCTGTGCCAGCGTCGACGAGATGCGCGCATCAGCCGAGTTTGTCGAGATCACCTCGGCGGGCATTCGCGAGAGCCACGTGCACGACGTGCAGATCACCAAAGAAGCGCCCAACTACCGCATGGAGTGACGCGGGGCCAAGCCCGCGTCGATGAAGCCTTGAGTTCAAGCACCGTTGACACCGCCGTGGGTCGCCCTGCGGCCATGCGCTTCATCTTGCTGACGGTGTTGATCGACATGGTGTCGATCGGCCTGATCATCCCGGTGCTGCCCGAGTTGGTGGGTCATTTCACCACCGACCGCAGTGAGCAAGCGTTCTGGTACGGCGCCATCATGCTCAGCTTCGGTGTGGCGAACTTTTTCTTCTCGCCGATTCTGGGTGGCCTGTCTGACCAGTTCGGTCGCCGGCCGGTGCTGCTGATCGGGTTTTGCGGCTTCGCCTTCAGCTTCTTCGCCACGGCACTGGCCACCCAGATGTGGATGCTGATCGCCATCCGCATCGTCAGCGGTGCGCTGCAGGCCAATGCCAGCGTGGCCAACGCCTACGTGGCCGATATCACCGCCCCAGAAGACCGCGCCAAGCGCTTTGGCCAGCTGGGGGCGATGTTCGGGCTGGGCTTCATCCTGGGCCCGGTGATGGGTGGCTTGCTGGGTGAAATCGACATTCGGCTGCCTTTTTTTGTAGCGGGTGGTCTGGCCTTGCTCAATCTCGCCTATGGCTACTTCGTGTTGCCTGAGTCCTTGCCGCGTTCGCAGCGCCGGCCGATGTCGTGGCGATCGGCCAACCCGATCCGCTCACTGAAGCAGCTCACCCAGCTCAAGGGCGTGGGCCTGCTGGTGCTGGTGATCGCGTTGGGGGGGCTCACCGATGCCGTGCTGCGCACCACCTGGGTGCTGTACACCGGCTTGCGGTATGGCTGGGGGCCGCTTGAAAACGGCTGGTCGCTGTTTGCCGTGGGGGCGGTTTCGGTGCTGGTGCAGGGTGTCTTGCTCAAGCGGCTGCTGGCGCGGTTTGGCGCCAAGCGACTGGCCGTGCTCGGGCTGATCTCCAGCACCATGACCTTCACCCTGTGGGCGCTGGCCACGCAGGGCTGGATGATGTACGCCGTGATCGCCTTGAACATCTTCGGCTTCACCGTCGCGGCGTCGATTCAAAGCCTGGTCTCCAATGCGGCCGATGCCAAGACGCAGGGCCAGACCATGGGCTCGATGTCGTCGCTCAACAGCCTGATGGCGGTGCTGGCCCCGGTGATCGGTGCGCCGCTGTTGGGTGTGGTGTCTCATTTGCCGCGCGACGACTGGCGCATCGGCGCACCGTTCTTCCTGTGTGCCTTGCTCATGGCCTGTTCCACCGCCATTGCCTTGTGGCACTTCTCCCGGCGCCCCATTGAGCTGGCGCCTTTGCCTCACGCTTAAAACCTTCACCATGCACGACAAGATCCTCATTCTCGATTTTGGCTCCCAGGTCACCCAGCTGATCGCGCGCCGCGTGCGCGAAGCTCATGTGTACTGCGAGATTCACCCCAACGACGTGAGCGACGCGTTCATTCGCGAGTTCAAGCCCAAGGGCATCATCTTGTCGGGCAGCCACGCCAGCACCTACGAAGAGCACGACCTGCGTGCGCCGCAAGCGGTGTGGGACTCGGGCGTGCCGGTGCTGGGCATCTGCTACGGCATGTTCACCATGACGGTTCAGCAGGGCGGCAAGGTCGAGGCCAGCACGCAGCGCGAGTTTGGCTACGCCGAGGTGCGGGCGCATGGCCACACCAAGCTGTTGAACGGCATCGAAGACTTTGCCACGCCACAAGGCCACGGCATGCTCAAGGTGTGGATGAGCCACGGCGACAAAGTCACCGAGCTGCCGCCCGGCTTCAAGCTGATGGCGTCCACCCCGAGCTGCCCGATCGCCGGCATGGCCGACGAATCGCGCGGTTACTACGCGGTGCAGTTTCACCCCGAGGTCACCCACACGGTGAAAGGCCGCGAGCTGCTCCACCGCTTCGTGCTTGACATCGCAGGCGCCAAGCCCGACTGGGTGATGGGCAACTACGTGGATGAAGTGGTGGCGCGCATTCGCGAGCAAGTGGGCTCTGAAGAAGTGATTCTGGGCCTGAGCGGCGGCGTCGATTCGAGCGTGGCAGCGGCGCTGATTCACCGCGCCATCGGCGACCAGCTCACCTGCGTGTTCGTTGACCACGGCCTGCTGCGCCTGAACGAAGGCGACATGGTGATGGACATGTTTGCGGGCCAGTTGCACGCGAAGGTGATCCGCGTCGACGCCAGCGCCAAGTTCCTCGGTGACTTGGCCGGCGTGACCGACCCCGAGGCCAAGCGAAAGATCATTGGCCGCGAGTTCGTCGAGGTGTTCCAGGCCGAGGCCAAGAAGCTGAAGTCAGCCAAGTGGCTGGCCCAGGGCACCATCTACCCCGACGTGGTCGAGAGCGGTGGCGCCAAGACCAAAAAAGCCACGTCCATCAAGAGCCACCACAACGTGGGCGGCCTGCCCGAGACGCTGGGTTTGAAGTTGCTGGAACCCCTGCGCGAGCTGTTCAAAGACGAAGTGCGCGAGCTGGGTGTGGCGCTCGGCCTGCCCCACGGCATGGTCTACCGTCACCCCTTCCCCGGCCCCGGCCTGGGCGTTCGCATCCTTGGCGAAGTGAAGAAGGAATACGCTGACCTGTTGCGCCGCGCCGATGCCATCTTCATCGAAGAGCTGCGCCACGCCCACGACGAAGCCACGGGCAAGAGCTGGTACGACCTCACCAGCCAGGCCTTTGCAGTGTTCCTGCCAGTCAAGAGCGTGGGCGTGATGGGCGACGGCCGAACTTACGACTATGTGGTCGCCTTGCGCGCGGTGCAGACCAGCGACTTCATGACGGCCGACTGGGCCGAGTTGCCGTATTCGTTGCTGAAGAAGGTGTCGAGTCGCATCATCAACGAGGTGCGTGGCATCAACCGAGTGACCTACGACGTGTCGAGCAAACCGCCGGCCACCATCGAGTGGGAGTGAGGCGTTCTCCAGCGCAATTCATCGCCGTGCAGCGTGCTTAGCTCAGTCTAAGATCCTCGATCAAGATATCCGCAAGGGCTTCCTCGGCGATGGCAAGGCCGTAGTGGTTCATTGCCGGCGAAAGTTGTGAATCCCATGTCGCCTCGATGCCGCTGTCAGGGAGGTTGCGTCCGACGTGCGGCGCGGTTTGAGCAGCGGCTGCGTAATCGCTCGCGGCGAGGCGCCAGGGTTGTGCCGGCCAGGTGCGCAACACGTGGTTGACGATCTGGATGCCGGGCCAGTCGAAGTCACCGTGGTAGTGCAGGCGGGCACCGGCATGCGCTAACTGGGTTAGCAAGGTTCTTTGCGCGGCCGACGGCATGCCGTCGGTGCAGACCAGCGGGGCGCAGAGCGCCCCAAGGCGATCGGCGGCGATGGCCAGCAGGTTGGGGTTTTCGCAGACGAAGACCGGTGTGTGAGCGACCTGCCAGTCGAGCGGCGTGCGCAGCAACTGGCGCAGCGACAGATAGGCTGGTTCACCCGGTGTCCAGAGCCCCGAGGACGGGCCGTGAACAGGCAGGTTCAACAGCAGCGCGGGCCGGGCCAGTTCATTGACCAGCACGCCGGCGCGGGCCCAGATGTCGCGCGCACGGTCGTCGGTGGGCTCGGCTTCGGTGATGTGTTCATCGGCTTCGGCATGGCGCCAAGCGGCCAGCACGAGGGTCGCGATGGGCTGGCTTGCATCGAGCGCGTGCGCGCTGCCCAGGGTCTGCGCGGCGAGCTGGGCACGTGGAATGCCGGTAGCAGGCAGGCGGCGCAGCACCGCGCTGGCCCGTGACAGCAGGGACTCGGCGGCGGCAACGTCTTGCCGCGCCAGGCGTTTGAGCAGGGCGCTCGCGCCTGCGGTCTGCAGCCAGCCGCGCAGGCGGGTGTCCCCGTCGGGCCGGGCAATGAGTGCGGACCAAGCCGTCTGCACCGCGCTGCGCACGGCGGCCCGGTGCGCAATGACGCCGTCCAGTCGTTCCAGCGCGTCGCGCAGCGAGTTGGCGATGCCGACGGCCTGCAGCCTGGCGTCGAGTTGGGCGAGGTTCAGGCGCAGCGAGCGTGTGGCCGTGCTCCGGGTTCCGCTCAGCAAGGCCAGGGCTTCGTGCTCGGCCGCATCGAGTTGCGCGAGGAGCAGGCTGTCGGGCTCCGCGCCCTGCGCATGCCGCTCGAACCAGCGTCGCAGCCGAAGGCGCAGCGGTGCGAGCGCGGGCCCTCCGAGCAGGCGTTCCAGCCGGGGATCCGGCTCTGTGGTCGGCACCGTCATGCTTCGGCCGGGAAACGGCGATCCGGGTCGTCGTCGCGCCGGCGCGCGTGACCGTCCCAGGTCCAGCGCGAGACGTGCACCGCATCGATGCCTTCACGGCGCTGCAACTGCGCGATGGCGACGCCGGGCAGCTCGGCGGAACAGGCCCATTCGCGCTCGCTGGTGACGACGAAATCCAGGTCGAACTCGCGGATCAGTGCCCAGCAATGGGCGCGTGCCGCGTCGTCGATGCCGGCGAAGACCTCGTCCAGCAGCACGAGCCGTGGAGCATGGGCGTAGCTCTCCTGCGAGTAGTAGCTGGACACGGCGGCGAACAGCGGCACCGTGAGGCCCAGCGCGCGTTCGCCACTGGAAGCCGGGCCTGACAGCGGGCGCCATTGCCCGTCCCAGCGCTGCACGCGAAAGCGGTGCCAGCGACGGTAGTCCAAGGCGCGCGCGAGTTGGTCCAGCAGGCTGCCGCCCTGGTCGGCGTCGGCGCGGCTGCGTTCTGCCGCGATGCGCTGCTGCAGCATCTCGCCCACCACGCGGCGGTCTTCGGCCGTCCACAGGTCGGTACTGGTATTCAGCAAGCGGCTGCGCGCGGCCTCGAGGCCGACGGGCGCTCCCTCAGCGCCTTCGGGCAGTGTCTGCCACTGCAAACGAAAGCGCACGCCGGTGGAGGTGGGTCGCTTCTTGAGCTCGTCGTTGATGCTCTGGACCTGCCGCTCGGCATCGCGCAGCAGCTTTTGCACGGCGCTGGCGATCTCGGCTTGCAGGTGGTTCTCCAGCACCTTGCGCTCTCCGGCCGTCAGCAACTCGCGGCGCTGCGCGATCTCGCCGGCCAGGCGCATGCCCAGTTGGTCGGGCCGCTCGGGGCGGTTCTGGTAGACGATGAGCACAACCAGACCAAAGTCACTGGTTTCGGCCTGGGCCTGGTGGCTCAGCGCGGCCAGGGCGCGGCCGAGCTCGGTGTAGTCCTGCGAGACCTGGCTTTGCACCCGGGTCCAGGCCTCGTCGTCGTCCTTGATGCTGAGCAGCGCCTGTTCTGTGCGGCGTGCCAGCGTCAGTGCGGCCTCAATGGTCCAGGGCGTGGCCAGTGGCGGCAACTCAGCGTCGGGCAGGGCCGTGAGCAGCAGGCCGGTGGCGGCGAAACCCTGCAGTTGGCTGACGGCGTGTTGGCGGGTGGTGGTGCGCTCATCGAGCGTGGTTTGCGCATCCTGCGTCTTTTGCTCGGCTTTGGCGCGGGTCTCGCCGGCCTTGCGCAGGGCTTCGTTGTGCTGCTTGAGCTGCTGTTCACCGAGGGTCACGGTGCTGCGGGCCTCGGTGAGGCGCCGCTGCAATTCCTCGACCTTGGCGCCCACGGACTCGCGCAATGTTTCGAGGCGGACGCGGGCCTCCTCGGCCAGGCCTTCGCGCTCAAGGGACTGCTCGGCTGCCTGTTGCGAGGCGGCGTCGGCTTCTTCTTCGCGTGGCAACTGCTGCGCGTGCTCGGCCAATGCGCCTTGCAATTCGCGTGCGCTGCTGGCCAGGGCGTGCAAGGTCTCGGCAAAGGCTTGCAGCGCCTGGTCGATGGCGCGCAAGGCTTCGCGTGCGGTTGGCAGGGTCAGGTCTTCGGCGTCA
>JBBRFR010000051.1:0-15214 GCA_038241485.1 Burkholderiales bacterium | reverse complement strand
GGGGGGCTACCAGTTCAGCCGCGCCGATGGCGTGAACCCCGGCCAGGGCGCGCGTGCCAACAGCGTGAGCGTGTCGCTGCAGTACGACTGGCCGCGCGTCGACGTCGCACGCTGAGCCCACCCCCATCCAATCCACCCCTCACCGCCCTCTACAGCCAGGCACACCATGTCAGCCATCCCGCAGGACCTTTACGCCGCAGCCGAACCGATGGCGTCGCAAGGCAAGTCGATGCGCGACCACCTTGGCATGCTGCGCCGCCGCCGCACGCTCATCGCGGTGGTGTTCACCGTGCTGTTCGCGGTGGCTGCGGTGGTGGCCGTGGCGCTGCCGCCGGTCTACCGCTCGACCGCCACCATCCTGATCAAGGAACAAGAAATTCCGCAGGAGTTTGTGCGCTCCACCGTCACGAGTTTTGCCGACGAGCGCATTCAGGTGATCAGCCAGCAGGTGATGACACGCGCGACCCTGCTTGACCTGGTTGACCGCTACGGTCTGTATGGCAAGGCACGCCAGCGCGAGACGAGTGAAGAAATTCTTGACCGCATGCGGCGCGACATCAAGCTCACGCCCATCAGCGCCGAGGTGACCGACCGGCGCACCGGCTCGCCGGTCAAATCGACAATTGCCTTCAGCCTCTCGTATGACAGCGAAAGTGCCGGCGCCGCACAGAAGATCGCCAACGAGCTGACCACGCTCTACCTCAACGAAAACGTGAAGAACCGGCAGCAGAAGGCGGCCGAAACCACCTCGTTCCTTGACGAAGAGCTGAGCCGTGTGAGCGAGCACATCTCTGAGGTGGAGCAGAAGCTCTCGCTCTTCAAGGCGCGCAACCAGGGCCGCTTGCCGGAGCTGAACCTCTCCAACCAGGTGGGCAGCGAGCGCGCCAACAGCGACATCCAGCGGCTCGAGCGCGAGATCGTGTTCCTCAACGAGCGCACCATGTCGCTGCAGACGCAGCTGGCCGACACCAAGCCCAACCAGCCCTTGGCGGGGATGGGCGGCACCCTGCTGGACCCCGACGATCGGCTGAAGTCGCTGCAGCTGCAACTCACCACCCTGGTCGGCACCTTCAGCGAAGACCACCCCGACGTGAAGCGGCTGCGCCGAGAGATCGCGGTGCTGCAGGCCGAGACCGGGCAAGACGGTGATGCCACCGACCGCGAGGCCCGCCGCCTGGAGCTGCAGGCGCAGCTGTCGCTGCTGCGCCAGAAGTATGCCGATGAGCACCCCGACGTGGCCAAGGCCAAGCGTGCTTTGGCTGCGCTTGCAGCTCTGCCCGCGGTTGACACCAGTCGCGCACGCAAGCCAGACAACCCGGTTTACATCAACCTCAAGTCGCAGATCGAAAGCACCATCGCGCAGGTTCAGTCTTTGCGCACCGAGCGCGACGAGATGCGCACGAAACTGGCCTTGTTTGACATGCGCGTGAGCCAAACGCCCGAGGTCGAGCGCGAGTACCTGGAGCTGGTGCGCGACATGGAAAGCTCGCGGGCGCGCTTTCGCGAGCTGCGCGACAAGCAGATGCAGGCCCAGGTGGCCGAGCAGTTGGAGCGGGGCCGCAAGGCCGAGCGTTTCACGCTGATCGAGCCGCCGATATTTCCCGAAAAGCCCTACCGGCCCAACCGCATGCTGATCGTGATGCTGGGCCTGGTGCTCGCCGTGGTCGGCGGTGTGGGGGTGGCGCTGCTGCGCGAGGCGATTGACCAGACCGTGCACAGCCCGCGCGACGTGATGCGGGTGCTGCAGGCACCGGTGCTGGCGGTGCTGCCCACCATTGCCAGCCCGCTGCTCGCACGGCGGCGCTCGCGGGCCCGCAAGATATTGGCCGTCGGTGTGCTGGTGTTGATTGGCTTCGCGGTGGCTGGCCTGCACTACTTTTTCATGCCGATCGACGTGCTCTGGTATTCGATTCTGCGACGCCTTGCCGGTTGAAAGACTGACACCGAATGCCCCCCATGAAGTTATTCAACGAAGGCGATGCCGGTATGAACGAGCCGACTCCCCACAGCGCCGCCAAGGTGCACGTCGTGAAGCCCACGCCACCGCCCGGCGCGAGCGAGGCGCGCACCGAACCGCTGCACATCGAATACTCCAGCACCAAGGTCGTGACCGAGGCTTTGTTGCGCCTGCAGGCCACCCATGGCGTGGTGCGCAACGACCGCTCGCCACTGGCCGAGTCGTTCAAGATGCTGCGCAACCAGGTGCTGCAGCGCATGCGCGCCGACGGCCACACGCTGCTGGCCGTGACCAGCCCGCGCCGCATCGAGGGCAAGTCGTTGACGGCGGTTAACCTCGCGCTCACCATGGCGGCCGATTACGACTCGGCGGTGCTGTTGGTTGATGCCGACCTCACTGGCCAAGGCCTGCAGGCGATGTTTGGCCTCAATGGTGCGCGGGGCCTGAGCGACCACCTGACGCAGGGTGTGCCCCTGCACGAGCTGCTGGTCAACCCTGGCGTGCCACGCTTTGTGGTGTTGCCTGCAGGGCAAGACGCGGTACTGAACTCATCGGAGTTGCTGGCCACCAAGGCCGCGCATCAACTGATCCAGGAGATGAAGCTGCGCTACCGCGACCGCTACATCATCGTTGACCTGCCGCCGCTGCTCGACACCGCCGACGCGCTGGCCTTCTTGCCGCAGGCCGACACCACCTTGGTGGTAATCGAGGAGCACACCACCTCGATGCAAGACATGGAAAACATGGCCGACCTGCTGGCGCCGTTCAACCTGATCGGCAGTGTGATGAGCCAGGCTCGCCCGGCGGAAAAGAGCGCGTCTGCCAAACGCCAGCCGTGGTACCGCCGCTGGATGCCGGGCGGCCAGTGAATTGGCGGGGGGCTCTCGGGCTGCTGGCCTTCATTGGTGCAGCCCATGCGCAAGAGGCGCCACCGCAGATCAGCCTGCCGCCCGTTGGCCTGCGTGCGCAAGACCTGGCGGTGGTCATCAACGAAGCCGACCCGGCGAGCGTGGAGACCGGCGAGTACTACGCCAGCCGGCGTGGCATCGCGCCTGAGCGTGTCATTCGCGTGAGCTTTCCGCCGGGCCAGGCGGTCATGGCGCTGGGTGACTTTGAGCGTGTGCAGCAGGTGTTGCGCGACACGGTGCCGCCGCAAGTGCAGGCCTTTGCACTGGCGTGGACGCTGCCTTACCGTGTTGACTGCATGTCGGTGACGAGCGCGTTTGCGTTTGGCCACGACCGTGCGTACTGCGCCAGCGGCTGCCAGGTGACCAAGCAGTCGCCTTACTTCGACAGTGACAGCAACGCGCCGCACCGAGACCACGGCCTGCGCCCCGCGATGCTGCTCGCGGGAGCCGATGTGAGCGCGGTCAACGCCTTGATCGACCGCGGCCTGCGCGCCGACAACCAGTGGCCCGCCGGCACCGGCTACCTGCTCAACACCACCGACAAGCGGCGCAACGTGCGCGCTGATGCTTATGACCGCACCCGCCGCAAGCTGATCGGCGGCTACCGTGTGGAGCGAGTGGATGCCAACGCTTTGGAAGACAAGGCCGACGTTATGTTCCTCTTCACCGGCACGCAGCACGTGAAAGGCATGCACAGCAACCGCTACCTGGACGGTGCGGTGGCCGACCACCTCACCTCATTGGGCGGCATGCTCACCGACAGCCCGCAGACCAGCGCACTGGAATGGCTGGCCGCTGGCGCGACGGGAAGCTATGGCAATACCGTCGAGCCCTGCAACTACCTCGCCAAGTTTCCCGACGTGGCGGTGGTGATGGGCCGCTACCTGGGTGGCGAGACGCTGATCGAGGCCTATTGGAAAAGTGTGCGCATGCCCGGCCAGGGTGTGTTTGTGGGCGACCCACTGGCTCGGCCTTTTGGTGGTGTGCGGTTTGCGCGCAAGGGCCGCCAACAACTGGTGCAGACCCACTTGTTGCGGCCGGGTCGCTACTTGTTGCAAGCGGCCACCACCAGCATTGGCCCGTTTCGCACCGTCGGTCTGCTGCGAGTGGCGGGGTATGGGGCTTACGACCTGGGGCTGCCGGGCGACCCGCGGGTTTTCTACCGCGTGGTGGAGATGCCGTAAGCAAAGCTCCGTTCGGCCTGACCCTTCGATAAGCTCAGGACGGGGTTCGCGTCTCGAATCGAAGGCTCGCGGAGGCCTGAATTGCCGCAAACGGCTCCATACCACCGTTTACCAGAACTTCTGGCGGCGAGTGTGGGCAGCGTGGGCGGCGGCTGCGTGACGGCGAGTGGGGTTGCCGTAGTCCGTTCGGCCCAGGCCTGTCGGGTGGGCCGGTGGTGCGAGGCGGCAAGCGCGCGTGGTGGAGCCGGCTCAATCGGATCATTCATTCAATTGCGACCCGATGGCATGCTGACACGCAACCCAAGCACGATCGACCCAACAGATTCAGCGCCGCCCGTTCGCGCGCATTCAGCACTCAGGGAAACAACGTGATCAAACGCCATCTGCGCAGCCTAGTCTGGCTCGCTTGCCTCACTGCCACCGGCGCGGCGCATGCCGACTATGTGAGCAACCTCGGTGCGATCAATGCGCCCGCCTCGATTTCGTTCTCCAACTCGACCGGCACCAACCTCTCGGTGGGAACCATCGTTGCGCCCGACTACAACTTCCGTGACCGCTGGAACTTCACGCTCGGCGACAGCGCCAACCTGACCAGCCTGGTGGCGGCGTTTTCATTCAACGGCACCTTTGGCATCAACAACATCCAAGTCAACCTGCTCAATGCGGCAGGCGTGGTGGCGCTGGGCTGGCAGAACGTGAACATGGCCGGCCCGTTCACCAGCACGGTGTCGGTCACCCCCGTGACCGGTTTGACGGCGGGTGACTACACCTTGCAGGTGCGCGGCCTGTTGTTGAACCCGCCAGCGTCGTATGCGGGCACCTTGATCGCGTCGGCGCCGACGGTGGTGCCGCTGCCTGCGGCCTTGCCGATGTTGTTGCTGGGCCTCGGTGCGCTCGGCGCTGCTGCGCGCAAGCGCAAGCAGCGCTGACACCCAGGGGCAGGTGATGACCAACATGGAAGAGTTCGCGTTCATCGCGGCTCAGCTGGAGTGGCTGCAAGGGCACTTGCGCTCGCAGGCGCCGACGGCCGAAGCGGGCCGCATGGAAAGCGCGCTGAACGCCCTGGCCTGCGCGCACGCCGTCATCGTCGAGTTGGGACACATCGGCGCATCCACCGAACCCGCTGCCGGCGTGTCCGCGGGCTGATCCACAGGGTGTGACCGCTCTCGCGTTGGTGGGAGTGACGAGACCACCCAGGACTAGCACTTCCAGGCCAGGGCAGCAGCGCGGCACCCAAGCGGTCTGTCACGCTGGCTCGCGAGACTCCTTGTCAATCCAACCGACGCAACGAGGAGCGACCCATCATGCAAGAAGTTAACCGCCGCAGCTTTCTGGCCTTCATCGGCAGCACCGGGGCCACGGCCGCCGTGGGTGGCGCGGGCAGCCTGCTGGCCAGCAACGCAGCCTACGCGCTGCCGGTGCCAGTGAGTTTTACGCCGGTGCGCGTGCCGTTTCCGCTGCCCATCTTCACCTCGAACAACAACTGGCTGCCCACCGGCCTCAATGGTGTGGGCATGACCATCGCTTCGGTTGAGACCGGCGGCCCCGCTGAG
The DNA here is from genome assembly GCA_038241485.1 of Burkholderiales bacterium. Taxonomy (GTDB): domain Bacteria; phylum Pseudomonadota; class Gammaproteobacteria; order Burkholderiales; family Burkholderiaceae_C; genus Rhizobacter. Next base: position 9,612 of record JBBRFR010000051.1, on the reverse strand, counting down.
GAGTTGCCGAGCTACACCGTGATCGACGATGTGGTGGTGCCGCCTGAGTACGAGCGCTACGTCATCAGCGCCTGGGGCGACCGCCCGTTTGCCGATGCCAACCAGTACGTGGGCTTCAACGCCGACTACACCGGCTACATCCCGCTGTCGGGCACCAACGAAGGCCTGCTGTGGACCAACCACGAGTACGTGTCGTACCCGTTCTCCGAGATCTGCCCCGAGTCGGCCATCAACACGCCGCCCGGCAACAACGTGTTCCAGCGCGTGATCGGCTTTGCGCTGCCCACCACCAAGACCACCGCCTACATGGGTGAGTGCCTCTACAACGTGGGCGGCTCCCTGCTGCGCATTCGCCGCGTCACGCGGGGTGGGCGTTTTGGTGTGGTCAACGGTCACGCCGACAACCGCCGCCTGCATGGCCTGTCGGGCCTGGCGATCAACAGCACCCGCCTGGATGCCTTCTACACCGCCGGCCGAGTGACCACGCAATACGCAAGCGTCACCGCATGGGGTGCGCTGCCGCACCAGGCCGGCGACAACAACTACCTCGAAGGCACCGGCCCGGCTGCAGTGCAAGTGTTCCGGCTGAGCAGCGACACGCTGGGCAACAAGATCATCGGCACGCTCGGCAACTGCTCGGGTGGCACCACCGCCTGGGGCACGATCTTGTCGTGCGAAGAAAACTTTCAGGCCGACGCCAACCTGTTCTACCTGGGTGTGACTGAAGCGGTCAGGCCTGATGGCACCCAGACCGGCTACGGCTTCAGCGGCACCCAGACCGAAACCGGCAACCGCACCGCCGGCGCCGAGTTTGGCCTGGTCGGCGAAAAGTACGGCTGGGTGGTCGAGGTTGACGTGAAGAACCCCGCCGCGCGCGCCAAGAAGCACACCGCGCTCGGCCGCTTCCGCCATGAAAACGTGGCCTTGCGCACGGACGCCGGCCAGCGCCTCGCCGCCTACATGGGCGACGACCGCCGCGGCGGCCATGTGTGGAAGTTTGTCAGTGATGGTGTGGTGAACAACGTCACCAGCCCGTCGAACAGCAGCCTGTTCGAGGCCGGCACCTTGTACGTGGCGCAGTTCAATGCCAACGGCACCGGCACTTGGATCCCGCTGCTGATGAGCACGCCGACCAACCCTAACTCGCCCACCGCCATCTCATCGGCCCAGTTCGCGGCCGAAGGTGTGCGCGACCGCAACGGCCTGGTCATCCTGCCGCGCCGCAATGGCGTGGCCGGCCAGACGGTCGATGGCGGCTTTTTCGCCTGCACCGCGCTCAACGAAGCCACTGCGCTGCCCGGCTACCAGGGCCGCACGCTGGCCGACTTCTACGCGAGCCAGGGCGCCGTGCTGTGTGATGCGTTTGCCGCAGCCAACCTCGTGGGCGGCACGCCCGCTGCACGCCCTGAAGACGTGGAAGTGCACCCCAAGACGAAGGAGGTTTTCATTGCCTTCACCGACGGCGCTGCCGGCGGCGACGGGTATGCCGATTCGCGCATCTTCACGGTCAGCAAGTACAACAGCGGCGTTGCCACCGAGCAGCAAAGCGGCGGCCTCTACAAGATTGTGGAAGCGGGCAACGACGGCGCCGCCACCACCTTCACCTGGACGCGCTTCTTGCAAGGGGGTGAAGCCGGCGCCGCCAACGGCGCGGGTTTTGCCAACCTCGACAACCTCGCCTTCGACTCCCGCGCCAACGTGTGGGGCGTGATGGACATGTCGACTGGCCTGCACAACGGCATCGGCCTGGGCCTTGCTGCCACACCCAGCACCATCAACCACGCGTTGGTGGGCGCTAGCGCGGCGTCGAACCTGGTCGGTGTGTACGGCAACAACTGGATGTTCTGCATCCCCACCGAAGGGCCCGATGCAGGCAAGCAACTGCCCTTTGCCATCGGCCCGGTGCGCGCCGAATTGACCGGCCCGACCTTCGTCGGTGACCACCTCTTGCTGGCAGTGCAGCACCCGGGCGAAAACGCACCCATCGATGCACAAAACACCGGCCCGCGCACGCGCTCGATCGAGATGCTGTCGCTCGACGGCACGAGCCTGTTCAACCAGACACGCACCGTGCCCTTTGGCAGCCAGTGGCCCAGCAACACCCTCGCGGGCAACACCTCGGGCATTCCGAAGCCAGCCGTGATCGGCATTCGCCGCAAGAACGGCGGCTCGTTCCTTTGAGCCTGCGCGTTGCCACCCATCCACCTAGGAGAGATTCAATGAAAAATCGCATTGCAGCCGCCGCCTTGCTGCTGGCCATGACGGGTGCGGCGCAAGCCGCCATGGTGACCCTCACCAGCGAATACCGTGTTGACTTCGCCAGCAACACCGTCAACTACGCCACCGGCCTGCCCACCGGCTCGTCGTTCTTCGTGAGCACGACCTTCGACGATGCCAACCTCGTCAACAACGAGCTGATCATTGCCCCCGGTTCGCCGACCGACAGCTTCACGCTGAACTTCGGCAACTACAGCTTCAACGCCGCCCGCGACAACTTCGGTGGGCCGCTGATCCAGACCAGCGCTTCGCCGTCGGGCCTGCTGTGGTCGGGCCTGCAATTCGAGACCCTGTTCAACATCGCCACCGGCCCGGGCACGGGCGAGTACCTGCTGAGCTTCTCGGGCAACAGCTTCCAGCTCACCCCGTCGGGCAACACGATTGACTTCGTGAGCAGCGGCAGCGTGCAAGTGGTGCCGCTGCCTGCGGCACTGCCGCTGCTGCTCGCCGGGCTGGGCTTCTTCGGCCTGATGAACCAGCGCAAGCAGCGCTGAAAAGCATCGCTCATTCCCGCCCGGGTGCAGGCCCGGGTGGCCCTTCCGCGGCTCCGTTCGCCCTGAGCGGTGTATTCGTCGCGACGCGCCGCAAGGCCTAGGGTAAGAAACAGGTGACCCCACCACCGTTCGCCTTGAGCCTGTCGAAGGGAGGGTGCACCAGAGGACTGAGCTGCATTTCGGCAGGCTCTGTGCGAACGGAGTGGGTTGAATGGAAAACGCTCTCCAGCGCTGAGCCTGTCGCCAATCACGTGCGCGGGTGGGTGTCTGCAAAGTCGAACTCAAGGAACAGCATGACGAATCGATGGCAAACAAGGTGTGCGGCGCTGCTGGCAGCGCTGGGCTGCATGGTGAGTGGGCTGGCTGCAGCCTCTACCTCGGGCGTGGTGATCAGCCAGGTGTATGGCGGCAACGGCAACGTGTACGCCAGCGACTACGTTGAGCTGTTCAACGGCGGCAGCTCGGTGGTAAACATCTCGGGCTGGTCGCTGCAGTACGCCAGCGCCACTGGCACGGGAACGTTCGCATCGAACGGCGTTGTGGCATTGAGTGGCAGCTTGCAGCCGGGCCAGTACCACCTGGTTCAGCTTTCCACCACCACCGGCGGGCTGACGCTGCCAGCGGCCGACGCCACCGGAACGATCAACCTGGCCGGTACCAACGGCAAGGTGCTGTTGGCCAACGTGGCCACCGGGCTGGCGTGCAATGGTTCGTCGAGCGTGTGTTCGGCGCCGCAGTTGGCGCAGATCGTCGACCTGGTGGGCTATGGCAGCGCCAACTTCTTCGAAGGTGCGGCGGCCCCGGCGGCCACCTCGACCACCGCCTTGTTTCGCGCGTTGGCGGGTTGCACCGACACCGACAACAACAGCAGCAACTTCAGCAGCGGCGCCCCCGCGCCCCGCAACAGCAGCACGCCGCTCGCGCCCTGCGGCGGGCCACCGGGTGATGCCGCCATCGTGCCCTCATGCCCGGCTGCACTCAGTGTGGCCACCGGGGCGGTGGTCGACTTTCCCCTGTCGGCCAGCGACGTTGACAGCATCGTCAACGCCGCAGCCTTCCAGAGCGGCAACGCGCCTGGCATGAGCCTCACTGCCTTCAGCCCGGCCAGCGGCAACGGCGCGAGCGCCAGCGTGCGGCTGAGCCTTGACAACACGGTTGCCGCCGGCAGCTACCCCGTGGTCGTGAACTTCAGCAACAGCACCAGCCAGAGTGCCAGCTGCAGCGTCACCCTCAGCGTGGCCGCACTGTCGCCCACCTTCACACCGATCTACAGCATTCAAGGCAGTGGCACGACCAGCAGCCTGCTGGGCACCCGCACCACGCGCGGTGTGGTCACCCAGGGCAACAACAACGGCTACTACCTTCAAGACGCGGTGGGCGACGGCAACCCCGCCACCTCCGACGGCATCTTCGTGTTCACCGGCTCGGCGCCGCTGGTGTCGCCCGGCCAGGTGGTGCAGATCACCGGCACGGTGACCGAGTTCAACACCGGCGCCGCCACCAACACGCTGACCGTTGCCAACCCCGTGACCCAGTTCGCAAGCCTCACGGGCACGGTGTTTGCCGGCAGCGGCAGCATCACGCCAACGGTCATCAGCTTGCCCGTGGCCACGCAAGGCGACCTTGAGCGTTACGAGGGCATGCTGGTGCAGATCAACACACCGCTCACTGCCTCACAAAACTTCTTTCAAGGGCGTTATGGCCAGGTCACGCTGTCGGCCAACGGGCGCTTGATCAAGCCGACCAATCGCTACCGGCCCGGTACGGCCCTGGCCCTCAGCCAGCAAGACCTGAATGCACGCAGCAGCCTCATGCTCGACGACGGCAGCAGCCTGCAAAACCCCAACCCCACGCCTTACATCGGCGCCGACAACACGCTGCGCGCAGGCGACACGCTGCCGGCCGGCATCACCGGCCTGATCGACTACGGCCTCGCCACCGGCAGCAACGCGGGTATCGCGATGTACCGCATCCACCCGAGCACGCCGCCTGTGTTCACACGCAGCAACCCACGCTCGGCCACGCCGCCCACGGTGGGTGGCAACGTGAAGGTGGCGAGCTTCAACGTGCTCAACTTTTTCACCACCTTCACCAACGGCCACACCGCCAGCGGGTCGACCGGCCAGGTTTGCACCCAGGGAAGCGACACGCCCAGCGCCTCGTTGTGCCGCGGGGCCAACAACCTTGCCGAGTTCTTGCGCCAGCGCGCCAAGATCGTGCAAGCCATGGCCGCCATCAACGCCGATGTGTTTGGCCTGATGGAGATCCAGAACAACGGCACCGTTGCGGCGCAAAACCTGGCCGACGCACTCAATGCCGTGGTGGGTGCCAACACCTACGCGGTGGCGCCCAACCCGCCGACCACCGGCACCGACGCGATCCGCCTGGCGATGCTCTACAAACCCGGCACGTTGAGCCTCTCAGGCGCGTCGATGAGCGACAGCAATGCGGTTCACAACCGGCCGCCGTTTGCGCAAACCTTCGCGGCAGTGAGCAATGGCCAGAAGTTCAGCCTGGTGGTGAATCACTTCAAGTCAAAAGGCAGCTGCCCGAGCGGCGGCGGCGTTGACGCCGACCAGGGCGACGGCCAGGGCTGCTGGAACGATCTGCGCAAACAGCAGTCGAGCGCCTTGCTGACGTTCATCGGCACGGTGCAGGCGGCTGCTGCCGACAACGACGTGATCGTGCTCGGCGACCTCAACGCCTACGGGGTTGAAGACCCGATCGATGTGCTGACCACGGCCGGCCTGGTGAACCAGATTTCGCAGGCCGACCCTGCCAGCTATTCGTATGTGTTCGACGGTGAAGCCGGCTACCTTGACCATGCCCTGGCCACGCCCAGCCTGTCGTCTCAGGTGACGGGCACGGTGCACTGGCACATCAATGCCGATGAGCCATCGATCATCGACTACAACGAAGAGTTCAAGCAGCCGGTGTGCCCCACCTGCGGGCCCGACTACTACAGCGCCACTGCCTACCGTGCCTCTGACCACGACCCGGTGATCATCGGGCTGAACTTGGTCGGTGCCGCGGCACAAACCATCAGCTTTGCCACACCGGCCAACCGCGCACTGAACTCGGGCAACTTTGTCGTCACGGCCACGGCCACCTCGGGCCTGGTGGTGAGCTTCAGCTCGGCCACGCCGGCGGTGTGCACGGTCACCACCGGCGGCACGGTCACACTGCTTGCCACCGGCACCTGCACCCTGAACGCCAACCAGGCCGGCAACGCGAGCTTTGCAGCCGCACCGACCGTTGGCCGCAGCTTCACGGTGACGGCCGCGCTGCCGGCGCAGACCATCAGCTTCGCGCCCTTGCCCGACCGGGCGCTCAGTGGCGGCAGCTTCACGCTCGCGGCCACGGCCAGCTCGGGCCTGAGCGTGAGCTACAGCAGCCTCACGGGGGCGGTGTGCACAGTCGCGGGCAACAGCGTCACGCTGTTGGCCATTGGCACCTGCACGCTGGCGGCCGACCAAAGTGGTGTGCCGGGCTACCAGCCTGCCCCGCAGGTCACGCAGTCGTTCACCGTCTCCGTGGCTGGCCCCGGCGGTGGTGAAGGCGACGTGCCCACGCTGCCCGAGTGGGCGGCGATTCTGATGGCCACGGTGTTGCTCGGCGTAGGCGCGGTGCGCAAGAACAAAGGCCGCTGAGCCGGGCCGCACGGCCGTGGCGTGCCGGGCTGGCTCAACCGCGAAGGCCAGCAGCGCCGAGTGGCAGCACAGGGCGCAAGCCGCGCCACAGCAGCAGGCCTGCGAGCATCAACACGCCCCACTCGGGCAGCGTGGGCACGTCGGCGCTGCCGGCAGACAACGACGCGGCTGCCGCATGCAGATCGATACCGGGGCTGCTCAAGCCGCTGCGGGGGTCGGTGAACGTGGTGCCGGTGGTGCTGAGCTGGGCTTCGATGGCCGCTAGCGTTTGCTCCGGGAAGCCCGCGCGCAAAACGGCCAGCGCACCCGCCACGTGCGGGGCAGCCTGCGAGGTGCCACCGAAGGCGTTGCCGCCAGCGGTGATCAGCGCACCTGGCGCCAACAGGCTGAGGTAGTTGGCGCTGTTGGAAAAACACGCCACCTGATTCGCAGCGGTGCTGAGGTCGGTGCACTGAGTGGGCTGGCCGCTCGACCAGGTGAGGGCGCCCAAGGCGCTGTCGTAGACCGCGCCGACCGAGATCGCGCCCGGCGTGCAGGCGGGCCGGTTCAGGCCCAGGCTGAAGCTGCCATTGTTGTAGGCGTTGTTGCCGGCCGCGATGACCACGCTGATGCCGGCGCTGCGTGCGTTGGTGATGGCCGTGGCAAACGGGTTGGTGACAGCATCGCCACAGGGCGCAGTCTGGTGAGTGCCGTCGCCCAGGCTCATGTTGAGGGCCACGATGTTCAGGCTCTCGCGCTGGGTGATGGCCCAGTTGATGGCGTTGAGGATGCTTGACAAGGGGGCTCCCGCTGCGCTGAACACATCGAGGCTGGCCACGCGTGCTTCGGGCGCCACGCCGATGACGATGGCCGCCACGTTGCTGCCGTGTGCGTTGCCGGCGTTGGGGCTGGCCACGAAGGTTTGCACGGCCGCGATGCGGCAGCTTGCCGGTGTGGCCACGGCGGTGCAGCCACCAAAGGCCGGGTGCGTCAGGTCAATGCCGTCGTCGATCACCGCCACCGTGCTGCCCGAGCCGCGCAAGCCCGAGCTGCTGACCACTGATTGCGCGATCAGCGGCAGGCTTTGTGCGAGCGCGCGCTGGTACAGCCGATCGGCGTGCACGGCACGCACGCCGGGCCTTGCTGCCAGCGCTCGCAACGCGGCTTCTGAGCGAACCCGCTTGAAGCTGAGCGGCAGGTGGCTGTAGTCGAGCGTGGCCTCGATGTCAGCGCGCTGCAGCGGGCGCAACACACGCTCCTTCAGCGCGCGGTAACGCTCAGGCAGCTGTTGACGTGCGCGCGGGTTGATCTCGCCCGCATCGAACTCCACCACGACGCCCACGCTTTGACCTCGCCGCAGCGGTGCCAGCAATTCGTCGGGCACCGGTGCGGCCCCTGCCGCGCGCGCCGCCATCAGCAGCACGACGAGCGCGGGTCGTTTCATCGCTGCGCCGTGGCGCGTTGTGCCAGCGCGATGGCCAATGCCCCGGCGATCAACCCGAGCGCCAGCCGCCCACCGCCGTTGAGAAAGACGTTCCACCACACCAGCGGCGAGGCGCGGCCGGGTTCGTGCAACTTGATCTGCGCGTCCCACAACCAGGCGGCCAGCGAGAAGGGTGTGTCGGCCAGCAGCACCACGGCCAACAGCACGCTGGAGATTACCAAGCGCAGCGCCATCTCGCTCCAGCGCGCGGGCCACGCGAGCACCAGCACCAGCGCCACCAGCAGCGGCTGCAACACGGTGCCGACGGTGGTGCCCACCATCATGACCTGCGTGCCGTCGGGCACGATCGCGCGCCCGCCTAGAAACAGCGAACGCTCCAGCACCGCCAGCGCGCCGACGGAGACGTTCTTGCGCTCCTCGACCAGCTCGAAGCGCACGATCTTGAAATCACCGGCCACGAAGCCGAGCGCGGGCGACAGCACCGGCAGCATCAGCTTGACCGCGTCGCGCGCATACAGGTGCGCGGTGCCCAACACCAGCAAGGTGGCCAGCAACACACGCCAAACGAGGTGCCGACTCATGCCGGGGCAGGGGCGCTGCTCCGCGAGCCGGCGTGCAAGAGCCACAGGTGAAAGAACAAGCCGGTCAACACCACCATCAACAGCGGCGCGGCGGCGGTGTGCAGCAAGTCGAACAAACCGGCGTCTGCGCGAAACGCATAAAACAGCGCCACGATGCGCACCTGGTTGAGCGCAAACACCCACACCAGGCCGGCCAACAAGCCCGTGAAGCGGGCACGTACCGACATGGGGAACACCAACAAGGCGGCAGTGAGCAAAAACACCGCGTCGGTGCCCTCGCAGCCAAACAGCACGTTCAGGCCACCGCCGGGCGCGGTGATGCGTGCACCCTTGGCCACGGCGTGCACCTCAGGCGTGAGTTGGTTGATCAGCAGGGTGGCACTGCTGACGGTGAGATCGTGCACCCACAGCCGCTCGAGCCAGCTTCCACGGGCAGCCTCCCAGCCGGCCTGCAAGGCCATGAAGGTGAGCACAAACGCAAAAGCGCGCACCAACAAACCTCGCACATTGCGCAACTTCGGCGGGTCTTCAGGGGTGGCGTTGTCCATGGGCTGCGCGACACCTTAGCGGGCGACTGTGACAAATCGCCTCGTCGGGCAGTTGACCGTATGGCACCGCTCCGAAGGGATCATGGCCCGCGCTGCGGGTGCCCTACGTGCTGTCACATCGATTGAGCAACATGCGCATGATTCAAGGAGTGGACTCGTGGGCTCGAAGCGAAGCTGGAAACGTTCTGTCAGTCTGGCTGCCGTGGTGGCAGTGACCTGTGGTGCGCTGCAGGCTGCCACGCCGACGCTCGACAAAACCGTTGCCACGGCCCTCTCTTCGGCGGCGCGCGAGGCGCGGCCGCAAACACCCAAGCCGCGTGCGGCCGTGGGGCTGGCGCCGACGGGTTGGTTTACGTCGCGAACGGCCAAGGCCTCTGACGAGGGCCTGCGCGCCAGCTTGCCACCAGACCCCCGAGCCGAGCCGCGCTTCGAGCCCTGGTCGTTGCTGGTCGGCGCGCTCGCCGTGGCGCTCTTCGTGGCCGGGCGCCGCCGCCCGGATTGAGCGGTTTGCGCTGCCCGCCGGGCGCGGTTCGAACTCTCGCGCTTTCTACAAAAACTAAGCGCTCCTAAAGTTCGGATCGGCGGATGCCCCACCTCCCGTCCAAACTCAGGACAGGGTCCGCTTTGCGGATCGAAGCC
>JBBRFR010000050.1:0-15486 GCA_038241485.1 Burkholderiales bacterium | reverse complement strand
GATGGTGGACCGTGGGCTCGCGCCGTTCCAACGCTTGGCAAACCGTGACGTGGACTACGCGCCGCTGCGCGAGAAGAACCTCAAGACCGTGGTGCCCTGCGTCTGGGTCGACTCCACCCACCCGAGCTACACCCTCTACACCAGCGGCACCACCGGCAAACCCAAGGGCGTGCAGCGCGACACCGGCGGCTATGCCGTGGCGCTGGCCGCGAGCATGAAACACATCTTCGAGGGCCAGGCGGGTGAAACCTTCTTCAGCGCCAGCGACATCGGCTGGGTGGTGGGCCACAGCTACATCATCTACGGGCCGCTGATAGCCGGCATGGCCACCCTCATGTACGAAGGCCTGCCCATCCGCCCCGACGCGGGCGTGTGGTGGAGCCTCGTCGAGAAGTACAAAGTGAGCCTGATGTTCACCGCGCCCACTGCGGTGCGGGTGCTGAAGAAGCACGACTCTGACCTCTTGACCAAGTACGACCTGAGTTCCTTGCGCACGCTTTTTCTCGCCGGCGAGCCGCTCGACGAAACCACCGCGCAATGGATTGCACAGGGCCGGGGCAAGCCGGTGATCGACAACTATTGGCAGACTGAAACCGGCTGGCCCATCCTCACCATTGCCAATGGCGTGGAGAAGGCGCCCACCAAGTTTGGCAGCCCCGGTTTTGCGATGTACGGCTACGACGTGAAGCTGCTCGACGACGCCACCGGCAAAGAACTTACCGAGCCCCACCAGAAGGGCGTGCTGGTGATCGAAGGCCCGCTGCCTCCCGGGTGCATGCAGACTGTGTGGCGCGACGACGAGCGCTTCGTCAACACCTACTGGAAGACGATCCCCGGGCGCTTGGTCTACAGCACCTTTGACTGGGGCATTCGCGATGCAGACGGCTACTACTTCATCCTCGGCCGCACCGACGACGTGATCAACGTGGCCGGCCACCGCCTGGGCACGCGCGAGATCGAAGAAAGCATCTCCAGCCACGAGGCGGTGGCCGAGGTGGCGGTGGTGGGTGTGGCCGACCCGCTCAAAGGCCAGGTGGCCATGGCCTTCGTGGTGGTGAAAGACGCGGGCAGCATTGCCGACGACGACGCCAAGCTCAAGCTCGAACGCGACATCATGAAAACGGTAGATGGCCAACTAGGCGCAGTGGCCCGGCCAGCCCGCGTGCGCTTCGTGACGGCGTTGCCCAAAACACGCTCGGGCAAGCTCTTGCGCCGAGCGATTCAAGCGGTGTGCGAGCAGCGCGACCCGGGCGACCTGACCACGATCGAAGACCCGAGCGCGCTGCAGCAGATTCGCGACTTGTTGTAGCGCCTTTGGCACATACGCCGACCGCTCAGGCTGAGGTATCGAAGCCCCGCCACAGCCTGAGCAGGCCTTCGACCTCAAGCTGAGCGGGTGGGTGTGCAGTAGCTACAGCACTTCGGACGCGAAGTCGGCCAGCCTTGACCGCTCGCCACGCGCCAGCATGATGTGCCCCGAGTGCGGCCAGCCCTTGAAGCGGTCGACCGCGTAGGTGAGGCCCGAGCTGCCTTCGGTGAGGTAGGGCGTGTCGATTTGCGCCAGGTTGCCCAAGCAGACGATCTTGGTGCCCGGCCCGGCGCGGGTGATCAGCGTCTTCATTTGCTTGGGCGTGAGGTTTTGCGCCTCGTCGATGATGACGAACTTGTTCAAGAAGGTGCGCCCGCGCATGAAGTTCAGGCTCTTGATCTTGATCTTGCTGCGCACCAGGTCGTTGGTGGCCGCGCGCCCCCATTCGCCTGCGCCGCCTTCGGTCTTGGACAACACTTCGAGGTTGTCGTCGAGCGCGCCCATCCAGGGGCCCATCTTTTCTTCTTCGGTGCCCGGCAGAAAGCCGATGTCTTCACCCACTGGCACAGTGACGCGGGTGACGATGATCTCGGTGTAGCGGCGGTCGTCCATCACCTGGCTCAGGCCGGCGGCGAGTGTCATCAGCGTCTTGCCGGTGCCGGCGGTGCCGGTGAGGGTGATGAAGTCGCACTCCGGGTCCATCAGCAGGTTCAAGGCGAAGTTCTGCTCGCGGTTGCGCGCGGTCACGCCCCACACCGCGTTCTTCTGGTGGGTGTATTCACGCAGCGTGCGCAACACGGCAGTCTTGCCGGTGATCTCGGTGACCTTGGCGTAAAGCGGCGCGGCCCCCGGGGCTTCGAGGTAAACAAACTGGTTGATCAGCAGCGAAGGCACCAGCGGCCCGCTGATGCGGTAGTAGGTGAGGCCGCCCTGGTTCCAGCTCTCCATGGTTTTGCCATGCAGCTCCCAGAAGTCGCCCGGCAGGGTCAGCACGCCGGTGTAGAGCAGGTCGCCGTCGTCCAGCGTCTTGTCGTTGAAATAGTCTTCGGCGGGCAGGCCCAGCGCACGGGCCTTGATGCGCATGTTGATGTCTTTCGACACCAGCACCACCTCGCGCTTGGGGTTTTGCTCGCGCAGGGCTTGCACCACGCCCAGGATCTGGTTGTCGGCCTTGCCTTGTGGCAAACCGGCCGGCAGGCTCACGTTGACCAGCGTGGTCTGGAAGAAGAGCTTGCCGCCGGCGTCTTTGAGGCCGGTGTGGTTGAGCGGCAGGCCGTCGGCCATGTCGGCCGAGTCGCTCAGCGACAGGCTGGCCGCCAGGGCATCGAGGTCGCGGCTGACTTGGCGGGCGTTGCGGGCCACTTCGGACATGCCCTTTTTATGATCGTCCAGCTCTTCGAGCGTGATCATCGGCAGGTAGATGTCGTGCTCTTCAAAGCGGAACAGGCTCATCGGGTCGTGCATCAGCACGTTGGTGTCGAGCACGAAGAGCTTGGCCGGCCCGCTGCCGCGCGGCTTTCTACGGCGCGGCTGGGGCGCCGTGGGACGCACCACCGCGGGTGCGGGCGGCGGGGTGACCTTGGCAATCAACGGCGCGGCTTCACGGGGTGGCTCCAGCAAGTCCAGCACGGCGGGGCCGGTGGGGTCTGAGGCTGCGTTCTTGGGGTTTCGTTTGCCCGGTTTGGGCGCGGCCTGGGATTCGAAGTCGGCGGGGGTGAGGAGGGCGGCTCGTTTGACAGGCGGCTTGGGCAGTGGCATGTGTGTGGCTTCTAGGCGGGCTGCAGGGAAGACAAGGGGCTCAAAACAAAAAAGCCGCACAGTCGCCTGTGCGGCTTGGTTTGGAGCATGCGGGATTCACAACTCACAGGCATGAAACCCATTATGCACAAGTGATGTGGCGACTCAACCGCCCTGAGGAGAGCGTGGTTGAAAAACAAAACACGATGAGAACTCGCCGCTCTCCGGGCTGGGGCTTCGTCCCGCATGTCGCATCTTCCCTGGCTTGAGGGATGACCGACGGTAGTAACGTGCCACAAACTTCAACGTTGACTCCAACAAATGCGCGGGCAGAAATAGGGTGCGAATGCAGGCGACAACAGACACAGCGCGTGAGGGCAGCGTCTCTTACCGTCCCGACATCGATGGCCTGCGAACGGTCGCAGTGTTGCTGGTGGTCGTTTTCCACTTCCATCTCTTCGCCGGGGGAGACAGCGGCTTCGTCGGGGTCGACGTCTTCTTCGTGATCTCCGGCTTTCTTATCACGGCCATCATCCGCCAGCAGGTGGAGGAGCAGCGGTTTTCGCTGGCGAGCTTCTGGGTCAAGCGCCTGCGCCGCCTGGCCCCCGCCCTGTTTGTGGTGCTGGCGTTGGTGCTGGTCTACGGCGCGCTGCGTCTGGTGCAAGCGGATTTCGAGCAGTTGGCAGCGGAGGTGATGGCGACGCAGTTCTATGTCGCCAACATCTACTTCTGGCGCAACGTCAACTACTTCGGCCTGCAGGCGGGCAACATCTACCTGCTGCACACATGGTCGCTTTCGGTCGAAGAGCAGTTCTATATCGCCTACCCGCTGCTGCTGGTGCTGGTGCTCAAGTTCACGCCCCGCCGCGCGCCCTGGATCGTGCTGGCCGCTGCACTTGTGTCATTCGGGTTGAATCTTGCCTTCGTCAGCGCCAAGCCGGAAGCGACCTTCTACCTGATGCCCACGCGAGCGTGGGAGTTGCTGATCGGTGCGCTGATCACATGGGCGCCGACTGTGCGGCACCGGGGCTTGGCCCATTTGCTCGGTGCCGCGGGGGTGTTGCTTGTGGTCTGCGCTGTGGCCGGCCACACCCCGGACACTCGCGTCCCGGGCGTCTTTGCATTGCTGCCGACGCTTGGGGCGGCGGCCTTGATCTTGGCCGGCAGCGCTCCCTCGGCTTGGTCGACTCGGGTGCTGTCGGCGCCACCCATGGTGGCCATCGGCCGCATGTCTTACTCGCTGTACCTGGTGCATTGGCCTGTCAACGTGTTCGCATCACAAGAACTCGGTGACGGCTACACCCTCGGCTGGCGGCTGGCGATGATGGCCTTGTGTTTCCTGTTGTCTGGGCTTCTGTACCGCGCCGTCGAAACGCCGTTTCGAAACGGCAAGCTGCTGCTGCCGAGCCGGCGGTTTCTACAGGCCTATGGAGCAGGTGTTCTGGCAAGCCTGGTCGTGTGCGCCACGGTGATTGCCACCCATGGCATTCCCCAGCGCCTGCCGTTCGAGGTGGCTCGCATTGGAGCTTTTGCCAACGATCGCCCGAGCGACCGGTGCCCTGAGTTCGACCTGTCCGTCGAAGCGGCTCGCCCGACCTTGTGCTCGCTCGGCGCGCCAGAGCGCTCGCCGGAGTGGTTGGTCTGGGGCGATTCCCATGCCTGGGCCGCGCAAGAGGCGATCGACCTGTGGCTCAAGAACTCCGGTCAGGCTGGCCGTTTTGCGTTCATGCACTCGTGCCCACCGCTGTGGGGTGTGTATATCCCTCGCGCCGGCACCGCCTGCCGTGCGCTCAACGACGCCATGATGGACACAGCCTTGCATGATCCGCAGGTGAAGAAGGTCTTCCTCGTGTCCACCTGGCATCAGGGTGCCGGGTGGTTGACCACCGAACCGAATCGGCATCTGAATTTGCAGGAGTCTTTGGCCTTGTTCAATCGGCAGTTCGACGCCACGGTGCGTGAGTTGCAGGCAAACGGCAAGGAGGTCTATGTCTGGGAGCCATTGCCGGGTGCGCGAGGCCATGTGCCAAATCGCGCTGCGGCCGCGTTGATGCGCGGGGAGCTTGCGCGACTCGATTTCAGCCTTGCTGAGTACCGCGAGCGGACCGAATTCTTCTTCCAGGCCTTGCAGCGCAACCGTGCATACATCGCGGGGACGTTTTCGCCATCGCAGGTGCTTTGCCAGAGCGGTGCATGCGCGTCGATTGTCGATGGCCAGCCGGTCTACTTCGACAACGGCCATCTGGCACGTTCTGGCGCTACGCGCTGGGCGGGGGCGTTGGCATCCCAGATGACTAGGGCGGTGCGCTGAGCCGCAGGCTTGATACAAACTGGCGCAGCAGAAAAGCAAAAGGCCTGCGATGCAGGCCTTTTGCGCTGAAGCGACTACGGCGTCAGACCGCTTTCTTGAGCGACTTCACAGCCTTCAGCACGTCGTCCACGTGCCCGGCGACCTTGATGCCGCGCCATTCGGCCCGCAGGATGCCCGAGGTGTCGATCAGGAAGGTGCTGCGCTCAATGCCCTTGACCTTCTTGCCGTACATGATCTTGTTCTTGACCACGCCGAACATGTGGCAGAGCTTTTCTTCGGTGTCGGCGATCAGCTCGTAGGGCAACTCAAGGTTTTGCTTGAACTTGTCGTGCGAGGTCATGTTGTCGCGCGACACGCCAAACACCACGGCGCCGGCCTTGACGAAATCTTTGTGACGGTCGCGGAACTGCATCGCCTCGGTGGTACAGCCGGGGGTGTTGTCCTTGGGGTAGAAGTACAGAATCACCGTTTGCCCGGCGTACGCCTGCGGCGTGAACTTCACGCCACCGGTTGCGAGCGCTTCAAATTCCGGGAGGGGTTTATTGAGAGCTGGCGTCATGAAGAATTCTGAAGTTGCGCCTCGTCAGGCGTAGCCCGTGATTATAAGGGCATGGGCACCCCACGACCGGCCGCCAGGCGCCCGCGAAGTAGGGGTTGACGCTCAACCGAGCAGCAAGGCGGCGACCACCTTGCGGTTCTCGCCAGCCAGGACGTTGTAGGTGCGGCAGGCCGCCGCGGTGTCCATGGTCTCGATGCCGATGCGTCGGGCCATCAGGTTGCGCAGCAGGCCGGGCGCGACAAACCGGATGCGCGGTCCACTGCCGAAGATGACCAGCTCGGGCTGCAGCTCGGCCAGGCGGTCGAAATCGGCTTGGGTCAGGCCGTCAAAACCTGCCTCGCCCCAGGGCACGATGTCGCCTACCCAGGGGATGAGGATGCTGCTGCGGTGTGTGGTGCCGTTGACCGACACGGCGTCTCGCAACAAGCCAGAAATGACGTTCACGCCCTCGATGCGATCGGGTTGCAGCTTCAATTCATGCACTCGGAAAAGGGGTGGGCCGTCAGCCGGGCGGCGGGCGGGTGATCAGCGATAATTCTAGGCTTTGCGCCGCTCAGGAGACCTTGTTGAAGCCCATCGTCAAGTCAGGCAAATTGGCCAACGTGGCCTATGACATCCGCGGGCCGGTGCTGGAAAAGGCTCGCCAGATGGAGGAGGAGGGCCACAAGATCATCAAGCTCAACATCGGCAACGTGGCCGCGTTCGGGCTGGAGCCGCCCGACGAAATCGTGCAAGACATGATCCGCAACCTGCCCTCGCAGGTGGCCGCTGGCTACACCGACAGCAAGGGCCTGTTTGCGCCGCGCAAGGCGGTGGTGCACTACACCCAAGAGAAGCGCATCGCCGGCGTGCACGTTGACGACGTGTACCTGGGAAACGGCGCCTCCGAGCTCATTGCCATGAGCCTGAATGCTTTGCTCAACGACGGCGACGAGGTGTTGATCCCCGCGCCCGACTATCCGCTGTGGACGGCCGTCACGGGCCTGGCCGGTGGCACCCCTGTTCACTACATGTGCGACGAGCAGGCCGACTGGATGCCCGACATCGCGGACATGAGGCGCAAGATCACGCCCAACACGCGCGGCATCGTGGTCATCAACCCCAACAACCCGACTGGCGCGCTGTACCCCGAGAGCGTGTTGCTCGAGATCATCGAGGTGGCCCGCCAGCACCAGCTGATCGTGTTCGTCGACGAGATCTACGACAAGACGCTGTACGACGGCAATGTGCACACCAGCATGGCCTCGTTGGCCGATGACGTGCTGTTCGTCACCTTCAACGGCCTCAGCAAGAACTACCGCGCTTGCGGCTACCGCGCCGGCTGGATGGTGGTGTCGGGCGAAAAGCGCCACGCCCGCGACTACATCGAAGGCTTGAACATGTTGGCCTCGTTGCGCCTGTGTGCCAACACGCCGGGCCAGCTGGCCATTCAAACGGCGCTCGGGGGCTACCAGAGCATCAAAGACCTGGTGGCACCCACCGGCCGCCTGGGCCGCCAGCGCGACCTCGCCCACAAACTCTTGACCGAGATCCCCGGCGTCACCTGCGTGAAGCCGAAGGCCGCGCTGTACATGTTCCCGCGGCTCGACCCCAAGCTCTACCCGATCACCGACGACCAGCAATTTGCCTACGAGCTGTTGGCTGAAGAGAAGGTGCTGATCGTGCAAGGCACGGGTTTTAACTGGACGCAGCCAGACCACTTCCGCGTGGTGTTCCTGCCCAACAGCGACGACCTGACCGACGCCATCGGCCGCATCGCGCGCTTTCTGCATCACTACGCCAAACGTCACCACTGAGACCTCACATGAAGCCTATCCAAGTCGGCCTTTTGGGCATCGGCACCGTTGGCAGCGGCACGTTCAACGTGCTCCAGCGCAACCAAGAAGAGATTCGCCGCCGCGCCGGCCGGGGCATTCAGATCACCATGGTGGCCGACCTCGACACCGCGCGTGCCAAGGCCGTGGTGGGCGACTCGGCCGAGGTGGTGGCCGACGCGCGCCAGGTGATTGCCAACCCGAACATCGACATCGTCATCGAGCTGATCGGTGGCTATGGCATTGCCAAGGCGCTGGTGATGGAAGCCATCGCTGCCGGCAAGCACGTGGTCACGGCCAACAAGGCGCTGCTCGCGGTGCACGGCACCGAGATTTTTGCGGCCGCCCATGCCAAGGGCGTGATCGTCGCGTTTGAAGCGGCGGTGGCCGGAGGCATCCCGATCATCAAGGCACTGCGTGAAGGCCTCACCGCCAACCGCATCGAGTGGATCGCCGGCATCATCAACGGCACCACCAATTTCATCCTGTCGGAAATGCGCTCCAAGGGGCTCGACTTCGAGGTGGTGCTGAAAGAGGCGCAAAAGCTCGGATATGCCGAAGCCGACCCGACCTTCGACATCGAAGGTGTGGACGCCGGCCACAAGGTCACGCTCATGAGCGCCATTGCTTTTGGCGTGCCGGTTCAGTTTGACAAGGCGCACGTGGAAGGCATCACCAAATTGCAAGCGGCCGACATCACCTATGCCGAGCAGCTGGGCTACCGCATCAAGCTCTTGGGCATCACCAAAAGGCGCGACGCCGGCATCGAGCTGCGTGTGCACCCGACGCTCGTGCCGAGCAAGCGCCTGATCGCCAACGTCGAAGGCGCGATGAACGCCGTGGTGGTGCAGGGCGACGCCGTCGGCACCACGCTCTACTACGGCAAGGGGGCAGGCGCCGAGCCGACCGCTTCGGCCGTGGTGGCCGACCTAGTCGACATCACCCGCTTGCACACCGCCGACCCCGACCACCGTGTGCCGCACCTGGCCTTCCAGCCGGGCGAGCTGTCCAACACGCCGATCCTGAGCATGGACCAGGTGGTGACCGCCTTCTACCTGCGTCTCCAGGTCGCAGACCAGGCGGGTGTGCTCGCGCGCATCACCGGCATCCTGGCCGAGCGTGGCATCTCGATCGACGCGCTGCTGCAGCGCGAGTCGGCCGAAGGCGAAGCGCAGACCGACGTGATCATCCTCACGCACGACACCATCGAAGGCGAGATGAACAAGGCCATCGCGCAGATGCAGGCCTTGCCCACCGTGCTGGCGCCCATCGTGAAGATCCGCAAGGAAGAACTCAGTTGAAGTACATCAGCACCCGCGGCGACAAGACGCAGCGCGGCTTCTCCGACATCCTGCTCGAAGGCCTGGCGCCCGACGGTGGCCTGTACCTGCCCACGCATTACCCGATCGTGTCGCGTGCCACGCTGGCGCAGTGGCGCGAGCTGTCGTATGCCGACTTGGCCTTCGAGGTGCTGTCGCTCTTCATTGACGACATTCCCGCGGCCGATCTGTACGACATTGCTCACCGCACTTACACGCCAGATGTTTTCGGCACGCCCGAGATCACGCCGCTGAAGACGTTGCAACCCGGCCTCTACCTCGAAGCCCTGTCCAACGGCCCCACGCTGGCCTTCAAAGACATGGCGATGCAGCTGCTCGGCAACCTGTTCGAGTACGAGCTGGGCCGCCGTGGCGAGACGCTCAACATTCTGGGTGCCACCTCGGGCGACACCGGCAGCGCGGCCGAGTACGCCATGCGCGGCAAAAAGGGCATCAACGTCTTCATGCTCTCGCCCAAGGGCCGCATGAGCCCCTTTCAGCAGGCGCAGATGTTCAGCCTGCAAGACGCCAACATCCACAACATCGCCATTGAAGGTGTGTTCGATGACTGTCAAGACATCGTCAAGGCGGTATCTAACGACCTCGAATTCAAGCGCCGCTACAAGATTGGCACGGTGAACTCCATCAACTGGGCTCGCTTGTTGGCGCAGGTGGTGTACTACTTCGCCGGCTACTTGCAGGTGACCTCTGCCGACGCCCCGGGGCGAGCCGGCATGGAATCGCGCCGCATGGGCCTGGACTCGCGCCTTATGGGCCTGGACGGCGACAAGTCGCAGCTCGACGAGCGGGTGAGCTTCGCCGTGCCCTCGGGCAATTTCGGCAACATCTGCGCGGGCCACGTGGCCCGCATGATGGGTTTGCCGATCAAGCGCCTGGTACTGGCCACCAACGAAAACCGCGTGCTCGACGAGTTTTTCCGCGGCGGCATTTACCGCCCGCGGGCGAGTGCCGAGACCTTCGAGACTTCCAGCCCGTCGATGGACATTTCCAAGGCGAGCAACTTCGAGCGGTTTGTGTTCGACCTGCTGGGCCGCGATGGAGAACGCACGCGCGAGATCTTCAAGACGGAGTTGCACAAGCACGGCTTCTTCCAGCTCAGCCCCGCTGAGTTCAGCCGCATCTCGGCCTATGGCTTCCAGTCGGGCCACAGCACGCATGCCGACCGCCTGGCCACCATCCGCGATACCTGGGAGCACAACGGCCTGATGATCGACACCCACACCGCCGACGGCCTCAAGGTGGCGCGCGAGCACCTGGAGCCCAGCGTGCCGATGATCGTGCTCGAGACCGCCTTGCCGGCCAAGTTTGCCGAGACCATCGTCGAAGCACTCGGCCGCGAACCCGATCGCCCGGCGGCGCTGCAAGGCATCGAGGCCTTGCCCAAGCGCTTCAAGGTGATGAAGGCCGATGTGGCCGCAGTGAAAAGCTGCATCGCCGAGAACGCCTGAATGTTGAAAGCGCAGCCGTGAAAGTGATCGGCTTCAGCGGCTACTCCGGCTCGGGCAAGACGACGTTGCTTGAGCCCTTGATCGGCTGCCTGAAGGCCGCGGGTCAGCGGGTGTCGGTGATCAAGCACGCGCACCACAATTTCGACATCGACCACCCAGGCAAGGACTCGTGGCGTCACCGCCAGGCCGGGGCTTTTGAGGTGGTGGTGGCCTCAAACAAGCGCCTGGCCAAGATCCGCGAATATGAAGTGCAAGCCGACCCCACGGTGCACCAGCTGCTGGCCGAGCTGTCGGACTGCGATTGGGCGTTGGTCGAAGGTTTCAGGCATGCCGACCTGGTGCGCATTGAGGTGTGGCGAGCCGAGACCGGCGAGGCGGCACATTACCCCCACGACCCCTTCGTCGTTGCGGTGGCCACCGACGAGCCGCAGAATTTGCCCGTGCCCACCGAGCTTCCGGTTTTGAGCCTGAACGACGTGCAGTCTGTGGCCGACTTTCTGATGGCCAACCCGAGCCGCTATGAATACTCCTCGCCCTACGACGCTGCTGACGCTTGACGAGGCTCTGGCCCGTCTGCTCGGTGCGGTGCAACCCCTGAGCGGCAGCGAGACCGTCTCGACCTTCGATGCACTCGGCCGCGTGCTGGCGAGTGACGTGCGCTCGTTGGTCGACGTGCCTTCGGCTGACAACAGCGCGATGGACGGTTATGCGATGCGCAGCGCTGACGTCATGGCAGCCGGCACGGTGTTGCCTGTGAGCCAGCGCATCCCGGCCGGTGTGGTGGGAACGACGCTGAAGCCCGGCACCGCGGCCCGCATCTTCACCGGTGCTCTGGTGCCCGAAGGCGCCGACGCGGTGGTGATGCAAGAGCAATGCGAAGCGCTCGACGGCGCGGTGCGTGTGAACGCCGTGCCGACCCCTGGGCAATCGGTGCGCCGCCGTGGCGAAGACCTGTCACGCGACGCCGTTGCGCTGTCGCGCGGCATGCGGCTTACGCCACAGGCCTTGGGCCTGGCGGCCACGGCAGGCGCGGCCACCCTCACCGTGGCCCGCCGCCCGCGTGTGGCGCTGTTCTCCACCGGCGATGAGCTGGCCATGCCCGGCGAGCCGCTCAAACCGGGCGCCATCTACAACTCCAACCGATTCACCTTGCGCGCGCTGATCCAGTCACTGGGCTGCGAATGCACCGACCTCGGCATCGTGCCCGACCAGCTCGAAGCCACGCGCGCCGCCCTGCGCAAGGCCGCGCAAGGCCACGACCTGATCGTCACCAGCGGCGGTGTCTCGGTGGGTGAAGAAGACCACCTCAAGCCTGCGGTGCAAGCCGAGGGCGAGCTCAACCTGTGGCAAATCGCCATCAAGCCCGGCAAGCCGCTGGCCTTTGGCAGCGTGCGGCGGGCTGAGGGAGATTCGATGGGCGAGAAGGCCTGGTTCGTCGGCCTGCCCGGAAACCCGGTGTCGAGTTTCATCACCTTCTTGCTGGCCGTGCGGCCGGTGTTGCTGCACCTGCAGGGGGCCTCGGTCTTGCAGCCGGTGGGCGTGCCGATGCGGGCTGATTTCGACTGGCCACGTGCCGACAAGCGCCGCGAGTTCCTGCGTGTTCGGCGCAATGGCAATGGCGGCCTTGACCTGTTCACCCACCAGGGCTCGGGTGTGTTGACCTCCACCGTGTGGGCCGACGGCGTTGTCGACAACCCGCCAGAGACCCCAATTCGCGCTGGCGACAGCGTGAGGTTCATTGCCTTGGCGGAGTGGGTGGCATGAAGATCCAGGTGCGCTATTTCGCCTCCCTGCGTGAGGCCCTGGGCACGGGCGAAACGGTCGACGCCGTCGAGGGCAGCACCGTGGCCCACTTGCGTGATGCCTTGATAGCATGCGGCGCACCCCATGCCGAGGCACTGGCACGTGGCCGCGCCGTGCGCACGGCGCTCGACCAGGTGCTGTGCAACGAAAGCGCTGCCTTGCGCGATGGGGCCGAGTTGGCGTTCTTCCCGCCCGTCACTGGCGGTTGAGGGGCCCAGGCAAGGCCCGCTCGGCGGCCTCCAGGGTCGTCCAGGTGTGTTGCACTGCCTCCACCGTCGCCGGGCTGTGCGGTGACCGAAGCTCGTCACTCATCCAGCCTTGCCGCGCCAGCACGGCCTTGAACACACTCGGGTTCGGTTCGGCGAAGAGCGACTGCGACAAGGGTGTGAGCGCGTGGTAAAGCTGCCGTGCCCGCAGCATCTGGCCGGCGCGGGTGGCGCTGACCAGCTCGGCGTAGCGCTGCGGCAGCACGTGGGCTGAGGCGGCGATGGCTCCGGCGCCGCCCATGCACAGCGTGCTGAAGATGCGCTCGTCGTCGCCGGCCAGCACCGCGAGTCGCCCGTCGGCAATCAGGGCGCGGGTCTTGGCCTCGTCACCACCGCAGTCTTTGATGGCACGGATGTGGGGGTGGGCGGCGAGTGTCAGCAGCGTCGCCAGTGTCATCTGCACGCCGCTGCGGGTGGGCACGTCATAGAGCACCAGCGGCACCGGCGAGGCATCGGCCAGCGCGCGCAAGTGCGCCAAGATGCCCGCCTGGGCCGGTCGAAGGTAATAGGGCGCCGACACCAGCACGCCGTCAATGGGGCGCTGTGCACACGCGAGCAGGTGCGCCGTCATCTCATCGAGCCGGGTGCCAGCCAATCCCATCAGCACCGGCTTGCCGCCGCTTGTTGCCAACACGGTGTCGAGCACGGCGAGCTGCTCTTCGTGTGTCAGCGACTCGGCTTCGCCGGTGCTGCCGCAGGCCACAAAGCCGCGCATGTCGCTCTTGGCCAGATGGCGAACCAGGCGCCGCAACGCGGCCACATCCACATGGCCCGCCTGAAACGGCGTGACCAGCGGAACCCACAAACCCGAAAAATCGAATGAACCCACGAGGCATCTCCTTGCATGACAGACCGAATGAAGGTCCGCGCAGGGGAGCTTGGGATCAGGGGGAGGTGAGGGGCCTGCCGTGTGTCTGTTCCGTCGCTCAACTGACGACGGAACGGCAACGCCCCGGTCAGATGAGCGTTTGCTTTTTGGCTTTGAGCGCAGCTGCACCGATGCCTGCAGGGGCAGGGGTGTGGAGTTGGCGCAAGAGCATGCGGTCATTGTGCCCGAGCAGCCACGTGCCGGTGCCACAATGAAAACCATGGGTGCTTCGCGCGTGGCAATTCAGACGCAGGACTTCGACCTCAGCGCCGAAGTGGCCGCCTTGCGCGCCAGTGACCCCGGCGTGGGCGCTGTGGTCAGCTTCGTGGGCACCGTGCGCGACCGCAGCGACGGCCACGGCGTGAGCCAAATGGAACTGGAGCATTACCCCGGCATGACCGAGAAGGCGATCGAGGCCATGATCGACACGGCGAGTGCTCGTTTTGACATCCGTGGCGCGCGTGTCATTCACCGTGTGGGCGCGCTCGCGCCGCAAGACCAGATCGTGCTGGTGATCGTCTCGTCCGCTCACCGGGGCCAGGCCTTTCAGGCTTGCGAATTCCTGATGGACTACCTGAAGACCCAGGCGCCGTTCTGGAAGAAAGAGCACACGCCCGACGGCGCCCGCTGGGTCGACGCGCGGGTGCACGACGACCAGGCGCTCGCGCGCTGGGGCATTGACAGCGACAACGCCAACGAAAGCGCCACCGCATGAACACCGCATTGCCCTGGGCGCAGGTGCTGGCGGTGGCTGCGGGGGCGGCCGTGGGCGCCTTGCTGCGTTGGGCGGCCGGGCTGTGGCTCAACGGGCAATGGCACGGCTTTCCGCTTGGCACCTTGCTGGTCAACTGCGTGGGCGGTTTGATGATCGGTGCGGCGCTCGTGTGGTTTGACCGTTCACCCCATGAGTTGCTGCGCCTGTTGCTGGTCACTGGCTTCCTGGGTGGGTTGACCACCTTCTCGGCCTTCTCGGGCGAGTCGCTCTCGCTGATGCAGCGTGGCGAATACGCCTGGGCCCTGGCCCACACCAGCGCCCACGTCGTGGGCTCACTGGCCAGCGCGGCGATTGGTTTTCGTTTGATGCGCGTCATGCTCATGTGAGCGGGTGGCTTGAAAACTCGCGGCACTGCCTCAAATCCCCAGCAATCGGAGGATTCACCATGCGTCTCGACAAGCTCACCACCAAATTCCAGGAAGCCCTGGGCGAAGCCCAAAGCCTGGCCCTGAACCGCGACAACCCCTACATCGAGCCCGTGCATCTGCTGGCAGCCATGCTGGCGCAGGCCGATGGCCCGAAGGCCTTGCTCGAACGGGCGGGTGTCAACACCAACCGGCTGCAAGTGGCGCTCGACGCCGAGATCAAGAAGCTGCCGCAGGTGCAAGGCGGCGAGCAGGTGCAGGCCAGCCGCGATGTGGCGGCGCTGTTGCAAGCATCTGAGAAAGAAGCCACCAAGCGGGGCGACCAGTTCATCTCAAGTGAGATGTTCCTGCTGGCCGCGGCTGACAGCAAAGGCAGCGTCGGCACGCTGGTGAAGGAGCATGGCCTTACCCGCAAGGCGCTGGATACCGCCGTCGACGCGGTTCGCGGCGGGCAAAAGGTCGACAGCCCCGAGGCCGAAGGCCAGCGCGAAGCGCTGAAAAAATACACGCTCGACCTCACCGAGCGCGCGCGCCAGGGCAAGCTCGACCCGGTGATCGGTCGCGACGACGAGATCCGCCGTGCCATCCAGGTGCTACAGCGCCGCACCAAAAACAACCCGGTGCTGATCGGCGAGCCGGGTGTCGGCAAGACCGCCATCGTTGAAGGCCTGGCGCAGCGCATCGTGGCCGGTGAGGTGCCCGATTCGCTCAAGAGCAAACGCGTGCTGGTGCTCGACATGGCCTTGCTTTTGGCAGGTGCCAAGTTCCGTGGTGAATTTGAAGAGCGCTTGAAGAGCGTGCTCAAGGAAGTGGCGCAAGACGAAGGCCAGACCATCGTCTTTATCGACGAGATCCACACCATGGTGGGTGCGGGCAAGGCCGAAGGTGCAA
>JBBRFR010000049.1:0-15576 GCA_038241485.1 Burkholderiales bacterium | reverse complement strand
CAGAGGATCGACGCGCAGCCCTCGGGCGAAATCACCGAGTAGACGGAAAACTGCAGCATCAGCACTTGGTCGGCCACGCTGATGGCCAGCGCGCCGCCGGAACCGCCCTCGCCGATGATGGTGACGATGATGGGCACTTCGAGCTGCGCCATCTCAAAGATATTGCGGCCGATGGCTTCGGACTGCCCACGCTCCTCGGCACCAATGCCGGGGTAGGCCCCGGGGGTATCGACCAGAGTGAACACCGGCAGGCCGAACTTCTCGGCCAGTTTCATCAGGCGCAAGGCCTTGCGGTAGCCCTCGGGCCGCGACATGCCGAAGTTGCGCGCGGCGCGCTCCTTGGTGTCGCGCCCCTTCTGGTGGCCAATCACCATGCAGGCTTGACCGTTGAAGCGCGCCAGACCACCCACCATTGACTGGTCGTCGGCAAAGTGGCGGTCACCGCGCAGCTCTTGAAAGTCGGTGAAGACCTCGTTGATGTAGTCCATCGCATACGGCCGCTGCGTGTGGCGCGAGATCTGCGTGACTTGCCAGGGGGTCAGGCTGGAGTAGATGTCCTTGACAAGCTGCTGGCTTTTTTTGCTCAGGCGGTCGATCTCTTCGGAGATGTCGACGGCCGATTCGCTTTGCACGTAGCGCAGCTCTTCGATCTTGTTTTCAAGTTCGGCGATGGGTTGCTCAAACTCTAGGAAATGTCGTTTGCTCATCCGGCTGAAGTCCTGGGTTAATGGAGGCGCTGAGGGCATCTCCATATGAGGCAGAAACAAGCTCTCAATACGCTACAGGCAGGGGGTCGAGGCTGCGCCAAATGTACCATGTGGCTACTGAGCGAAATGGTGCCCAGGCATCACCCACTTCGCGTGCTTCGGCCCTCGAAACGGGCTCGCCGCTGAAGTAGTTGACGCTGATGCCCTTGATCAAACCCACGTCGTCGAGCGGCAGCACATTGGGCCGCATCAGGTGGAAGATCAGGAACATCTCGGCCGTCCAGCGGCCGATGCCGCGAATGGCGACCAGCTCTTCAATGATGGCTTCATCGTCCATCTGCTGCCATTGTTTGACGTGCACCGTGCCGGCCTCGAAGTGGCGCGCCAAGTCCAGCAGGTACTCGACCTTGCGTGCCGACAGGCCAGCCTCGCGCATGCGCGCGGGCTCGATGGCGCCCACTGCGCCGGGCATCACGCGCATCGGGTCGCCGTCAACCAGGGCCGCAAAACGATCCCACACGGCCTGAGCCGCTTTCACCGAAATCTGCTGGCCCACGATGGAGCGCGCGAGCGTGGTGAATGCATCGCCACGGCTTTGCAGACGGCCCTCACCTTGCGGGATCAGTTTTCGCATCACACGGTCGCGCTTGGCGAGGTGTTTGCACGCCTCTTCCCAATAGTCGGGGCTTGCGATGCGCACCGGGTCAGCCCTTCGTCCAGGTCGTGCCTTGCGGCGAGTCCTGCAGCACGATGCCTTGCGCGAGGAGGTCTTTGCGGATCTGGTCGGCGAGCGCAAAGTCACGCGCCTTCTTGGCCGCGGCGCGGGCCTCGATCTGGGCCTGGATCGCCGCATCGTCAAGTCCGCTACCGGCCTGCAAGTAAGCGCGCGGGCTCTGTTGCAGCACGTTGAGCGTGGCACCCAGGCCTTTGAGCAGAGCGGCCAGTTCGGGTGAGCGCGTGCGGTTGACTTCGCCGGCAAGCTCGAACAAGACAGCCATCGCTTCCGGAGTGCCGAAGTCGTCGTTCATCGCGACGCGGAAGCGTGCGGCCTGAGGCTGCGCCCAATCCACCGTGGGTGTCGCTGGCAAGTCGAGGTCGACCATGGCGGTGTAGAGGCGGCGCAGCGCGTTGCGCGCGTCGTCGAGGTTGACATCACTGAAATTGAAGGGACTGCGGTAGTGCGTGCGCAACATGAAGAAACGAATGGTCTCGCCGTCATAACGCTCGAGCACTTCGCGGATGGTGAAGAAGTTGCCCAAGGACTTGGACATTTTCACGTGATCCACATTCAGCAAGCCGTTGTGTGCCCACACCCGGGCCGGCGGTTTGTCGTTGGCGCCTTCGCTTTGAGCGATCTCGTTCTCGTGGTGAGGGAACTGAAGGTCGGCGCCACCGCCGTGCAAATCGAACTGCTGGCCCAGGATCGCGCAGGCCATGGCCGAGCACTCGATGTGCCAGCCCGGGCGGCCGCTGCCGTATTCGGACGCGTACTTGGCATCGGCGGGCTCGTTGGGCTTGGCAGCCTTCCACAGCACGAAATCGAGCGGGTCTTGTTTGCCGTCGAGCACCGCCACACGTTCGCCCGAACGCAATTCGTCGATGGACTTGCCCGACAGCTGGCCATAGCTCGGGAACTTGCGCACCGCGTAGTTCACATCGCCGTTGTCGGAGCGATAAGCCAGGCCCTTGGCTTCGAGCGTACCGATCATGGCCAGCATCTGCGGCACGTACTCGGTGGCGCGCGGCTCGTGGGTCGGCCGGGCAATGCCGAGCGCACCCAGATCCTGGTGCATGGCCTCGATCATCTCGTCGGTGAGTTCACGCAGCGAGATGCGGCGTTCGAGTGCGCGCTTGATGATCTTGTCGTCGATGTCGGTCACGTTGCGCACGTAGGTGACGCGGTAGCCCATCGCGCGCAGCCAGCCATAGATCAGGTCGAACGCCACCATCATGCGCGCATGCCCCACATGGCAATAGTCGTAGATGGTGATGCCGCACACGTACATGCGCACGTGGTTTGGCTCAATCGGAACAAACACCTCGGTCTGCCGCGTCAAGGTGTTGAAGATGCGCAAGGTCATCGGAAGGTAGTGGGGTGGGGTCGCTCGGCGGCCACTCAACCTGGCATGCGAGCGGACAGAACCGCCGGCCTTCTGGTGTGCTGCACGCCGTGAGCGACGCGTCGGTCAAAGGGGTTGTTGGCAGTGGGGCTGCGATACAATTTTGTGAGTATAGCGGCCCGCCCTCTACCTCTGGTGAAGCGGCCTGCCACCTTCTCCAGCGCCTCGGCACGAGCACGCTTGCAACCCCCACCTCAGGATGTTGATGGTTCGCACACGCACTTCGTTTATGAGCCTGCTTGTCGCGGGCTTGATGGCCGCCGCCAGCACCGCTTGGGCCGACGAGTATGCCGATGTCGACCGACTGTTTGGCGCGGGCCAACACACCGAGGCCGTGCAAAAGGCAGATCAGTTTCTGGCCTCCAACCCCCGCGACGCGCGCATGCGTTTTCTCAAGGGGCTGGTGCTGTCGGAGCAAGGCCGCCCGGTCGAAGCCGCCGCGGTTTTCGTCAAACTGACCGAAGACTTTCCCGAGCTGCCCGAGCCTTACAACAATCTGGCAGTGCTCTACAGCAAACAAGGCCAGTACGATCAGGCGCGTCGTTCGCTCGAAGCGGCCATCCGCGCCAACCCGAGCTACGCCACCGCATATGAAAACCTTGGCGACGTGTACGCCAAACTGGCCAGCCAGGCTTATTCCAAGGCGCTGCAAATCGACGGCGGCAACAGGGCCAAGGTGGCGCCCAAGCTCTCGGGGATCCGAGATCTGTTCGCGCCCAAATAGATCGCTCTTGCGGCCTGCACCACCATCAAGAGCACGCTCGTTGCCACTGCTCCCGTCGCAAACTTGAGTGAGGTGCTCAAGGGCCAATTCACCGGCCCGATGAAGCGCCAATGCTGGAGCAAGGAGGGTGGACAATGGAAGATATTCTTTGAAGGAGTAATCGGATGACAAAACAACTGCGTTGGCTGGCGCTGCTGGCCGCCACCATGATCGGCTTGAGCACCAGCCTGGCTGCACAGGCACAGAAGGTGAAGCTCGCCACCTCGGAGGGCGACATCGTGATCCAGCTCGACGCCGCCAAGGCGCCCAAGTCGGTCGAGAACTTCGTGGCCTACGTGAAAGCCGGCCACTACAACGGCACCGTGTTCCACCGCGTCATCAGCAACTTCATGATCCAGGGTGGCGGCATGACAGCCGACCTGAAAGAAAAAACCACTCGACCACCGATCCCGCTGGAGAGCCGCAACGGCCTGAACAATGACCGTGGCACCGTCGCCATGGCCCGCACGCCCGATCCTGGCTCGGCTACTGCCCAGTTCTTCATCAACGTGAAGGACAACAACTTCCTCAACGCCGCGCAGTCGCAAGACGGCAACGGCTACGCGGTGTTCGGCAAGGTCATCTCGGGCATGGAGGTGGTCGACAAGATCCGCGCCGTGCCCACCGCCCCCGGCGACGTTCCCGTCAAACCCGTGACCATCAATAAGGCCACCCTGGAGAAGTGAAATGAGCAAAACCGTCGAACTGCAAACCAATCACGGCACCATTCGCGTCGAGCTCGACGACGTCAAGGCGCCCAAGACCGTTGCCAACTTTCTCGCCTACGTCGAGAAGGGCCACTACAGCGGCACGGTGTTTCACCGCGTGATCAAGGGCTTCATGGTCCAGGGCGGCGGCTTCGAGCCGGGCATGAATCAAAAGCCGACCGTCGAGCAGATTCAAAATGAAGCCAACAACGGCCTGAAAAACGACCACTACACGCTGGCCATGGCGCGAACCAGTGCACCGCACTCGGCCTCGGCCCAGTTTTTCATCAACACCACCGACAACGACTTCCTGAACTTTAAGTCGGAGTCGGCCAGCGGCTGGGGTTACGCCGTGTTCGGCAAGGTCGTTGCCGGCAAGGAAGTGGTGGACGCGATTGAAGGTGTGAAGACCGGCAACAAGGGCGGCCACGGTGACGTGCCGCTCGAAGACGTGGTCATCACCCAGGCCACTGTCATCTGAGCGAAGCTCATGCAGGCTGAAGTGCATGCGCCGCCTGCCTGGCGGTTCATCGACTTCATCTCCGACCTGCACCTCGGCGCAGACACGCCTGAGACTTTTGCCGCATGGGCCGCGTACCTGCAAGGTACGCCGGCTGATGCGGTGATCATCCTCGGCGACCTGTTCGAAGTGTGGGTTGGCGACGATGCCCGCCTCGACGGTTTTGAGTCGCGCTGCGCCGAGGTGCTGACCATCGCGGCGCAGCAACGCCACATCGGCTTCATGGTCGGCAACCGCGATTTTCTGGTCGGCACGCGCATGCTTAGCGCCTGCGGCGTCACGGCGTTGGCCGACCCTTGTGTGCTGACCGCGTTAGGGCAGCGTGTGCTGCTGACCCACGGCGATGCGCTCTGTTTGGCAGACACCGAATACCAGGCGTTTCGAACCCTGGTGCGAAGCGCTTCATGGCAAACCGACTTCCTCTCCAAGTCACTGGAAGCCCGGCGCCGCTTCGCGCGCGACGTGCGCAATCAGAGTGAGATGCGAAAGAAGGGCCAGCCCTCGCCTGATAGCTGGGTTGACATCGACACGCCCACTGCGCTGGACTGGCTGCGTCAAGCCAACGCGCGAACATTGATCCATGGCCACACCCACCACCCGGCCACCGAGCCGCTGGGCGCTGGTTGCGTGCGTCACGTGCTGTCTGACTGGGACCTTGATCACCCGCCGCTGCGCGCCGAGGTGCTGCGCCTCTCGGCGCCCGGGCTGGCGCGGCTGTCGCTTGACGAAGCATTGAGGTAGTTCGAATGCTCCACGCGCTGCGCCGCTGGCGCGACCGGCGAACCTTGACACGCCGCCCCATTCCCGACGCCCTGTGGCTCGCCACCTTGGCGCGCTTTCCCTTCCTCGCCCACCTCGACACGCAAGACGGGACATTGCTGCGCGAGATGAGCACGCTCTTTCTCGATCGCAAAGAGTTCAACGGCGCCCGCGGCCTATTGATCACAGACGACATGGCCGTCGCCATCGCCGCACAAGCCTGCCTGCCCGTTCTTCGCCTCGGGCTGGACTGGTACGACAGCTTCGTTGGCATCGTGGTGCACGCCGACGAAGTCGTGGCACGCCGCGAAGTGATGGACGAAGACGGCGTGGTGCACCATTACGACGAACCTCTGTCCGGCGAGGCCATGGAAGGCGGGCCCGTCACGCTGTCATGGCAAGACGTCGCCGATGCCGGTAACTCCGCCGAATGGGGCTACAACGTGGTGATCCACGAGTTTGCGCACGTGCTCGACATGCGCGATGGCGAGGCCAACGGCATGCCGCCCTTGCCCAGCCGCCAAGCCCAGGTCAGCTGGCAGTCGGTGTTCGAGCCGAGTTATCAAAGCTTTTGCGCGCAGGTCGATGCGGGTGCAGACACCTTGCTCGACCCCTACGGCGCGGAGGCCCCCAGCGAGTTTTTCGCTGTCGCGTGCGAGGCCTTCTTCGTTGCACCGCTCGACCTGCAGGCCGAGCACCTCCAGGTGTACCTGCAGCTGCAGCAGTTCTTTCGGCAAGACCCCGCAGGGCGAGCATGAAAACGGGGCCCGAAGGCTCCGTCTCTTTTGTCAACGCTGCACCCAGCACTCAGGTCGTCGTGGCAGGCTCGGCCTTGGGCTTGTCGCTCTTCTTCGGCGGCTGAATGTCGAGCACCGTTTTGCCTTCGGCATCGATGTCGACCGCCAGGCGCCCCCCATCGACCAAGCGCCCAAACAGCAATTCGTCGGCCAGTGCACGCCGAATCGTGTCTTGAATCAGCCGTTGCATCGGCCGAGCACCCATCAGCGGGTCGAAGCCCTTCTTGGCCAAATGTTTGCGCAGAGCGTCGCTGAAGGTCGTCTCGACCTTCTTCTCGGTCAATTGCGCTTCGAGTTGGAGCAAGAACTTGTCGACCACGCGAATGATGATTTCTTCATCGAGCGCACGGAAGCTGACGGTGGCATCCAGACGGTTACGGAACTCGGGCGTGAACAGGCGCTTGATGTCGGCCATTTCGTCGCCTTGTTCGCGCGAGTTGGTGAAGCCGATGCTTGCCTTGTTCATGGTCTCGGCACCCGCATTCGTCGTCATGATCAAAATGACGTTGCGGAAGTCGGCCTTGCGCCCGTTGTTGTCAGTCAGGGAGCCATGGTCCATGACCTGCAGCAGCACGTTGAAGACATCTGGGTGGGCCTTCTCAATCTCGTCGAGCAACAAAACGGCATGCGGTTTCTTGGTGATGGCTTCTGTCAACAAACCACCCTGGTCAAAGCCCACGTAGCCCGGGGGCGCACCGATCAGGCGGCTCACCGCATGGCGCTCCATGTACTCGCTCATGTCGAAGCGAATCAGCTCAATACCCAAAATGAACGCGAGCTGCTTGGCCACTTCGGTCTTGCCCACGCCCGTGGGGCCGCTGAATAGGAAAGAGCCGATGGGCTTGTCGGGCTTGCCCAGGCCCGAGCGCGCCATCTTGATGGCGGCCGCCAAGGCTTCAATGGCTGGCTCTTGCCCGAACACCACGCTGTTGAGGTCGCGCTCCAGCGTCTTGAGCTTGGATCGGTCGTCGCTCGACACGCTGGTCGGCGGAATGCGCGCGATCTTAGCGACGATTTCTTCGACCTCGTTGCGGGTGATGGTCTTCTTCTGTTTGCTCTTGGGCAAGATGCGCTGCGCGGCACCGGCTTCGTCGATCACGTCAATCGCCTTGTCAGGCAGATGGCGGTCGTTGATGAACTTGGCCGACAACTCGGCGGCAGCCTGCAAGGCACCCAATGCGTACTTCACGCTGTGGTGCTCTTCAAAGCGCGACTTCAGGCCCTTCAAGATCTCGATGGTCTGCTCGACCGAGGGCTCGGCCACGTCCACCTTCTGGAAGCGCCGCGACAAGGCCGCGTCTTTTTCGAAGATGCCGCGGTACTCAGTGAAGGTGGTTGCACCAATGCACTTCATCGCGCCCGAACTCAGCGCAGGCTTGAGCAGGTTGCTCGCATCCAGCGTGCCCCCCGAGGCCGCACCGGCGCCTATCAGGGTGTGAATTTCGTCGATGAACAGCACGGCGTTCGGTTGATCCTTGAGGTGCTTGAGCACGCTCTTCAAGCGCTGCTCGAAGTCACCGCGGTACTTGGTGCCGGCCAGCAAGGCGCCCATGTCCAGCGAGTAGACCTGCGCGTCACCCAGGATCTCGGGCACATCGTTTTGCGTGATGCGCCATGCCAGCCCCTCAGCAATGGCAGTCTTGCCCACGCCGGCCTCACCCACCAGCAGCGGGTTGTTCTTGCGCCGGCGGCACAGAATCTGGATGACACGCTCAACCTCAAGCTCGCGGCCTATCAGCGGGTCGATCTTGCCCTCGCGGGCGAGCTGGTTGAGGTTTTGGGTGAACTGGTCGAGTGGCGAGCCTTTGGACTCGCCCTCTTCTTTCTCGCCTTCGTTGCCGGAGCTTTCGTTCGACTTCGGCTGCTCGGGCGGATCGGTTTTCTTGATGCCGTGGGCGATGAAGTTCACCACGTCGAGCCGTGTTACACCCTGCTGGTGCAGGTAGTACACAGCGTGCGAATCCTTCTCGCCAAAGATCGCCACCAGCACGTTGGCGCCAGTAACTTCTTTCTTGCCGCTGCCGGTGGACTGCACGTGCATGATCGCGCGCTGAATCACACGCTGGAAGCCGAGTGTCGGCTGCGTGTCGACCTCTTCGGCGCCACCCACCGTGGGCGTGTTTTCCTTGATGAACTGCGCCAGACTCTTGCGCAACTCGTCAATGTTGGCCGAGCAGGCGCGCAGCACCTCGGCGGCCGAGGGGTTGTCCAACAGCGCCATCAGCAGGTGCTCGACCGTGATGAATTCGTGGCGCTGCTGGCGCGCCTCGACGAACGCCATGTGCAGGCTGACTTCAAGCTCTTGCGCAATCATGCGGCCTCCATAATGCATTGCAAAGGGTGGCCACCGCGTCGTGCGGCAGTCAACACCAGTTCGACCTTCGTTGCTGCCACGTCCTTGGTGTAGACACCACAAACGCCGCGGCCTTCCTTGTGTACTTTGAGCATGATCTGCGTCGCCGCCTCGAGGTCGCGTTTGAAATATTCTTGAAGCACCATCACGACGAACTCCATCGGTGTGTAGTCGTCGTTGAGAAGCACCACCTGGAACATCCGCGGCGGCTCTGTCTTGGCCGTCTTACGCTCGGCGACAACCGCGCCCTGGCTCCGGTCGGGCGGGAGCCCATTGGGTGGCGCTGGCGAGCGTGGTGTGTCGTCGGGCATGAGTTCATTCTATCGAGTTGGAGCTTGGCGATTCGCTGTCTGGGATATTGCGCCACTTGCCGTGGGTACAAGCCCAGAAATGCTTCACGCTCAGCACTTTTTTCTCTGCATTCAAGATGGATGCCAGGCATCACCCGACCGCCTTGACAGCCCGCAGACCGAGACTGAGAATGCCGCCGATCATGGGAAGGGAGCCCTAACATGGCGATCGGCACGGTGAAGTGGTTCAACGATGCAAAGGGATTTGGCTTCATTGAGCCCGAGGGCGGAGGCGACGACGTGTTCGCCCATTTCTCCGCCATCCAAATGGACGGCTTCAGAACGCTCAAACAAGGCGGGCTTGTCAGCTACGAAGTAGTCGAAGGCCCGAAGGGGCAGCTCGCCCAAAACATCTGCCCCCAGGAGGCGGCGCCGAGTAGCCTGGTGGTGGCGGCCTCGGCTGTGCAGCCGGGTGCTGGCGCCAGCGCCTGAGCACCACCGGCGGGAACAAAAAGCCCACCAGAGGTGGGCTTTTTTGCATGCGAGTCGCTGAAGACTACATGTTCTCGATCATCACCTGGCCAAAGCCAGAGCACGACACCTGCGTCGCACCTTCCATCAGGCGAGCGAAGTCATACGTGACCTTCTTGCTGGCGATCGACTTTTCCAGCGAGCTGATGATCAGGTCGGCCGCAGTCGTCCAGCCCATGTGACGCAGCATCATCTCGGCCGAGAGAATCTCGCTGCCGGGGTTCACGTAGTCCTTGCCAGCGTACTTGGGCGCCGTGCCGTGGGTGGCTTCGAAGCAGGCCACCGAGTCGGAGAGGTTGGCACCCGGGGCGATGCCAATGCCACCGACCTGCGCAGCGAGCGCGTCGGAAATGTAGTCGCCGTTCAGGTTGAGCGTGGCTACCACCGAATACTCAGCCGGGCGCAGCAATATCTGCTGCAAGAAGGCGTCGGCGATCGAATCCTTGACGATGATCTCGTTGCCGGTCTTCGGGTTCTTGAACTTGCACCACGGGCCGCCGTCGATCAGCTCGGCGCCAAATTCCTTTTGCGCCAGCGCGTCGGCCCAGTCACGGAAGCCACCTTCGGTGTACTTCATGATGTTGCCCTTGTGCACGATGGTGACGCTGGGCTTGTCGTTGTCGACTGCGTACTGAAGCGCCTTGCGCACCAGGCGCTCAGTGCCTTCGATGGAGACCGGCTTGATGCCGATGCCCGAGGTATTGGGGAAGCGGATCTTCTTGACGCCCATTTCTTCGATGAGGAACTTGATCAGCTTCTTGGCCTTGTCAGACTGGGCTTCGTATTCAATGCCAGCGTAGATGTCTTCCGAGTTCTCGCGGAAGATGACCATGTTGGTCTTCTCAGACTCCTTCACGGGCGAAGGCACACCCTTGAAATACTGCACCGGGCGCAGGCACACATAAAGATCGAGTTCCTGACGCAAGGCGACGTTGAGCGAGCGGATGCCACCGCCCACGGGAGTGGTCAGCGGGCCCTTGATCGACACCACGTACTCGCGCAGCACTTCGAGCGTTTCTTCGGGCAGCCACACGTCGGGGCCGTAGATCTTGGTCGACTTCTCGCCGGCATAGACCTCCATCCAGTGAATCTTTTTCTTGCCGGCGTAGGCCTTTTCTACAGCCGCGTCGACCACCTTGATCATCACGGGTGTGATGTCGAAGCCTGTGCCGTCGCCTTCGATGTAGGGAATGATGGGCTGGTCGGGCACCTGGAGCGAGAAGTCCGCGTTAACGATGATCTTCTGCCCGCCTGCGGGGACCTTGATGTGCTTGTACATGGTGATGGCTCCACTGCGCAATGTGTGTCGAAAGATTCTATGCCAGCGTGTCTGTCAACCGACTGACAACAGCGCACGTTAGCCGCATACCGCCCGACAAGCGGGCGGTGGATCCCACTTTTACAAGGTAACTTCAAATGAACAAACTTCTGGCTGCTCTGATCGCTTCCCTGTTCGCCGCTGGCGCTTTCGCAGCTGACGCTGCCAAGCCAGCCGCCAAGCCCGCTGCTGAAGCTGCCAAGCCCGCCGCTTCGGCTGCTGCCAAGGTGGAAGCCAAGGCCGAAGCCAAGACCGAAAAGAAGGCTGAAGCCAAGAAGTAATCAACGTTACGTTGATTGCTTTGGCACTCTGCAGCTTGGCTGCAGCGCCTCGAAAAACGCCCGGTGTTCACACCGGGCGTTTTTCATGGTGTACCCCACCGATAATCGTTTTCTCTTGATCAACTGGCAGCCATGAACGACATGACAAAACGAGGTCTTCTTGCTTGTGTGGCCTTGGCCTGGAGTTGGGCTGCATGGGCGCAAGAGAGCCCACAGAGCCTGCCAACCATCCGGCTGAACGCGGGCATTCACAACATCCAGGCCCAGGTGGCGCAGACCCCCGATCAGCGTGCCACCGGGCTCATGTTTCGGCGCACGATGCCCAACAACGAAGGCATGCTATTCATCTTCGAAGCCCCCAGCAAACAATGCTTCTGGATGAAAAACACCTACCTGCCTTTGTCGATCGCGTTCCTCGCTGACGACGGCACCGTGGTCAACATCGAAGACATGAAACCCCAGGCCCTCGACTCGCACTGCTCGCTGCAACCCGTGCGCTATGTGCTGGAGATGAACCAGGGCTGGTTTGCCAAGCGCGGCATCAAGGCCGGCGCGAAGCTGACGGGCCAACCCTTTTCGCGCTGACTCCACGCTCAACGCCATCCAACAAAAATGAAGGTCAGTGACCGGCCTTTTTGTGGGCGTCAACTTCGATCAGGCAAAGTTCTTGGCCGCGAAGTCCCAGTTCGCCAGCGAGGTCAGAAAGGTTTCGACCCACTTCGGGCGCAGGTTGCGGTAGTCGATGTAATAGGCGTGCTCCCACACGTCGATCGTCAGCAGCGCCTTGTCGGCGGTGGTCAAGGGTGTGCCGGCCGCGCCGGTGTTGACGATGTCCACGCTGCCGTCAGGCTTCTTCACCAGCCAGGTCCAGCCCGAGCCGAAATTGCCGACCGCGCTCTTGGTGAACGCTTCCTTGAAGGCCGCGAAGCTTCCGAACTTGGCGTTGATCGCCGCGGCCAGCGCACCCGTCGGCTCGCCGCCGCCTTGCGGCTTCATGCTGCTCCTGAAGAAGGTGTGGTGCCAGATCTGGGCCGCGTTGTTGTAGACACCACCGGACGATTTCTTGATGATCTCTTCCAGGCTCATCGCCTCGAACTCGGTGCCCTTTTGCAGGTTGTTCAGGTTGACCACGTAGGCGTTGTGATGCTTGCCATGGTGGTACTCCAGCGTCTCCTTGCTGAGGTGCGGGGCCAGTGCATCTTGTGCATAAGGCAGCGAAGGCAGGGTGTGTTCCATGTGAGAGTCCTTTCAGCGGGTCGAAGTGTTTCGTGAGATTGTAGGCAGCTTGCGCGGCATCAGAGACGCGCCCTACGGCAGCCGGGTTATTCGGTGCGAGTCATACCCACGCCTTTGATGGAGGCGGTGGCCTGGCCGTCGGCCAGTTCGGCCTGCACGAGCTGGCCCGGTTTGAGCGCTTTGACGCTCGTGATCGGTGTGCCTTGCTCGTCGCTGAGCCAGGCATAACCGCGGGCGAGCACTCGGCGTGGGTCCAGGGCCGCCAGGCGCCCCTCCAGCGAAGCCAGCCGTTGCGCGCGCGCCGCCAACGTCACGCCCACGGCGCGTTGCAGGCGCGACGAATTTTCTGCGCACCGCTGCCGCTGGCGCGGCACGCTTTGTTGTGAATAACCCGCCATGCGTTGACCTAGCAAAGCGAGGCGCTGCGTCTGCCGACGCACGAGGTCGGCGGGCCGCATCAAGCGCAGCGTGGCGTGGTCGAGACGCTGCGTCTGCGTGTCGATCACATGATGCATGCGGCGCGTCATTACCAAAGCGACCGCAGCCAGCATGGCCAAGCCCTCTTCTTGCGTCGGTGACACCAGCTCAGCCGCCGCGGTGGGAGTGGGCGCGCGTACATCGGCGGCAAAGTCGGCCAGGGTGATGTCGGTCTCGTGGCCCACACCACACAACACCGGGATCGCGCTGGTCACGATGGAGCGCACCACACGCTCGTCATTGAAGGCCCACAGGTCTTCAAGCGAGCCACCGCCGCGGCACACGATCAACACCTCGACCTCGCCGCGCTGGCCTGCCAGGGTGATCGCGTTGACGAGGGCGGCCGGCGCGTCGGCGCCCTGCACAAGGCTCGGGTAGACGACCACCTCGACATGCGGCGCGCGGCGCGCAAGGGCCGTCAGCACGTCGTGCAAGGCGGCAGCGCCCAGCGAGGTGACGACACCCACGTGGCGTGGATATCGCGGCAGCGCGCGTTTGCGTTGCGCATCGAACAGCCCTTCCGCCTCCAGCCGAGATTTGAGCTTGAGGAATTGTTCGTACAAGGCGCCCGCACCGGCACGCTGCATCGCTTCGATGACGAACTGCAGCTCACCTCGCGGTTCGTACACGGCCAGGCGGCCACGCACCTCGACCAGTTGCCCATCGGCTGGCGCAAAGTCGACCAAACTCGCCGCGCGCCTGAACATCGCGCAACGAATCAAGGCAGCGCCGCTTTCCGCGTCTTTCAGGTTCAAGTAACAGTGGCCGCTGGAGGCCCGTGAAAACCCCGAGATTTCGCCCCGCACCGTGCACGCCGAAAAACGTGCGGCCAGCGCATCTGACACCGCGTGCACCAAGCCCGCCACGCTCCAGACCATGCGCTCGCCGCGCGCGAACATATCCTCAACCACGGGCAAAGCCAGCGTGGGCGCGGGTTGAGAACTCCACAAGCGCGCCAATCAAGGCCTGGCGAGCAGGTTTGGCTGTCACGCCGCTTTCACAATCGTGCAAGTAATTGATTTTCAATGGGTTTTTTATGCCTAAGTTTTAAGCAATTTGTTGAAGCGCCTGAATTCGCGCGGCTTGCGCGCCGCTGAGACCCAGTTGCCCACAAAGTTGTCCACAGTTGCAGTGGACGGTCTGTGGGCTTGGCGGCGAACACACTTCGTGTCAACAACGGCGTGGTGACAACATCAAACGATTGCCTCCGTGACAGCGTGTGCCTTGGGGCCATAATCGCCCCTCCCGAATGGGGCCCCAACACTATCCAAAGGGACCGGATTGTTTTCCATCATACAAGCCGCTGGCTGGCCAATTTGGCCTCTTCTCCTGTGCTCCATCGTCGCCCTGACGATCGTCATTGAACGCTTGTCGAGCCTGCGCAAAGCCCGTGTGGCACCGCCGCGCTTACTCGATGAAGTGGTGTCGGTCACCCGCGCCCACCTGCCGGGCGCCGACGTCGTCAATAAACTCGCTGACAACTCGATCCTCGGCACGGTGCTAGCCAGTGGCTTGCGCACCGTGATCGCCGACCCTCGCTTGAACGAAGCGGTGTTGCGCAGCTCGTTCGAGTCTGCCGGCCGCGCTGCGGTACACCGCATGGAGCGTTACCTCAACACGCTGGGCAGCATTGCCTCGGCCGCGCCCCTGCTGGGGTTATTGGGCACGGTGATCGGCATGATCGAGATTTTTGGCGCCCAAGCACCAACCGGAGGCAACAACCCTTCGCTGCTCGCCCACGGCATCTCGATCGCGCTCTACAACACCGCCTTCGCGCTGATGATTGCCATTCCGTCATTGATGTTCTACCGCTACTTCCGCGGCCTGATCGACGCCTACACGCTCGAGATGGAACAAGCGGCCGAGCGCATGGTGCCGCACCTGATGCGCTTCTCGGTGCCGGCCAAAAAGGCAGCGCCCTGACCCGACATGGCGATGAACTTTCGCAAGCACCAACCCGAAGAAC
This sequence comes from Burkholderiales bacterium, assembly GCA_038241485.1. Taxonomy (GTDB): domain Bacteria; phylum Pseudomonadota; class Gammaproteobacteria; order Burkholderiales; family Burkholderiaceae_C; genus Rhizobacter. The sequence goes on along the minus strand of JBBRFR010000049.1, from coordinate 751 downwards.
CCGAGATCAACCTGATCCCGTTCATCGACGTGTTGCTGGTGGTGCTCATCTTCCTGATGCTGTCGACCACCTACTCCAAGTTCACCGAACTGCAGGTCGTGCTGCCGGTGGCCGACGCCGAGAAGCCGCGCGACAACCCGCGCGAGATCATCGTTTCGGTGTCGGGTGAAGGGCGCTACGCCATCAACCGCAAGACCCTCGAGGGGCGCAGCGTCGAGCTGCTGGCCGCCGAGCTGGCGGTGGCTGCTGGCGGCGCCAACGAGACGGTGGTCATCATCTCGGCCGACGCCACCGCTGCCCACCAGTCGGTGGTGACTGTGATGGACGCCGCACGCCGCGCGGGCTTGGCCAAGCTGACCTTCGCCACCCAGGCCGGCCAGGGGCGCTAGGCTTGGCCATGGCTCGACCGAGCCCCTGAAGGACACGCCGTGTCGGCTGCATCGCAGTTGCAGGCGGCCTGGTTGCGGCGAGGCGGGCTCGCCCGCGCGCTGCTTCCACTGTCAAGCTTGTACGGCGCCCTCCTGTCGGTTCGTGCTGGGTGCTTGCGCCTTGGGCTGATGCGGTCGGTGGAGTTGCCTGTTCCCGTGGTGGTGGTGGGCAACCTGGTCGCCGGTGGAGCAGGCAAGACGCCGACAACGATCGCGCTGGTGCAACTGTTTCGCGATCGTGGCTTCACACCCGGCATCATCTCGCGTGGCTACGGGCGTCAATCCGATCACATCGTTTTGCTCAGCCGAGAAACACCAGTGCG
>JBBRFR010000048.1:0-15580 GCA_038241485.1 Burkholderiales bacterium | reverse complement strand
AAGCGCGCCCGCAGCCACCACTCCGCACCCCAACAAATTCCTAACCAGCATGTGGCAATTCGATGTGAAAGTGAGCGCCGGGGCCGTCGGGCAAAAGTTCGATCACGCCACCGTGGGCGGTGATGTACTCGTGCACGATCGACAAGCCGATGCCACTGCCGCGCACGGCGTCGCTCGGTTGCCGCTCACCGCGGTAAAAAGGTTCGAAGACGCGGGCCCGGTCGACTGCGGCCACACCGGGGCCCTGGTCCACGATGTCGATGCAGGCGCGCCCCGGCACGCGCGTCACTGAAAATCGGATGGTAGCGCCCACCGGGCTGAAGCGAATCGCGTTGGACAAAAGGTTACCCAATGCGGTGCCGAGCTTGTCGGCGTCGATCTCGGCCGCGATCGGCCCGCCCTCGACCACCAGCGCCAGCTGCCGCGCCTGCCACTGCAGCCGCTGCTGCGCCACCAGTTGTTTGACCAAGGCGGTGATGTCGGTGGTACGCCGCACCAGCCGGCGTGCCTCAAAGGCGGCGGCGTTAAAACGCAGCAGGTCTTCGATCTGGCCCTGCAACACGGCGGTGTTTTGCCGCAGGATGCGCGCCACCTCGCGCTGGTCATCACTGAGCGTGCCGGTCACACCCTCTTCAAGCAGAGACACCCCTTCGCGCAACGCCGCCAGCGGCGTTTTCAACTCATGCGACACATGGCGCAAGAAGCGCGACTTGTCGGAGTCGAGCTCGCCCAGGCGCAGACGCAGCCATTCGAGCCGGCGCCCGAGCAAGCGCACGTCGGAGGGGCCCCGAATGTCGATCGGTTGATCGAGGCGGTTTTCACCCAGGCCGATCACCGCCTGCTCCAGCCGCTTGAGCGGGCGCGCGAGCCACACGCCAAAGCTGAGTGCCATCACGATGGCCACCGCGATGGCGGCGAGGATCTGACGGCCCAGCTGGGCGCGGCCACTTTCCAGCTCGTCCATCAACACCTGGTTGCGCGCTTCGGTGGCCAGGCGCACTTGCTCGGCAATGGCGGTGTTGATGCCTTCCAGCTCACGAAAGGCCGCCGTGACCGGGTCCTCACGCGACCGCTTTTCTTCGGCCGAGCCGCGCAGCTGCTGCTCGATGCCCTCTTGCGTGCCACGCCATTCGGCCGCCAGCTTGGCCGGAATGCGGTTGTCAGCCAGGCGCTTGAGCGCGGCGGTGGCGTCGCGTGTGGCTTCTTCAAACCGCTGGCGCAACACCGGGTCGTCGAGCACCAGGTACTGGCGCGCAGCGCGCTCCATGGCCACCGTGCGCTCGGCGAGCACCTGCGCATCGGCGGTGTCGGCCACGGCGCGGCGTGCGCCTTCGCTGCTTTGTTTGAGCAGGCTCTCAAGCGAGAACAAGCCGCGCAACGAGGCAGCGCTCAGCAAGGCGGCAATGAGCAAAAAGGCGACCAGCAGCAGCTGGCGGAAGGAATAACGATGCACTCTATGGAAGCCTGTCGTTGGGCGAAACCACCCGATTCCGTTCGCACTGAGCTTGTCGAAGGGCCTGCCCCGCGCGACTCGCTGGCTTGGACAGGCTCAGCCTGAACGGTGTTTGTTGGCTAATCAAAAACCGGCAACACGTCGTCCTTGAGAGTGCCGCGCACTTGCTCAAAGTCGGGCATCACCGAGCGCACCACATCCCAGAAACGTGGGCTGTGGTTCATCTCGCGCAGGTGCGCGAGTTCATGCGCGACCACATAGTCGATGCTGGGCATCGCGAAGTGGATCAAGCGCCAGTTGAGGCGGATCGCGCCATCGGCCCCGGCGCTGCCCCAGCGCGTTTGTGCCGACGACAAACTGAGCTTGGTGTAACGCACGCCCAACTGCTGCGCAAAATGCTTGCAGCGCTCTTCGAACACACGGCGTGCCTGGCGTTGCAGCCAGCTTTGCACCACGTCACGGATCTGCTCGGGCGTGGCGGTGTGCGGCAGGCCAATGTGCAGGGTGAGGCGCGGCACACCCGGCAGCGCTTGGGCGTCGGCATTGAGCACCGCACCGCCCTTGGTGAGCCCGGCACGCGCGTCGAGCACGATGATGACCGTCTCGCCGAGGAAGGGGATGCCGGTGCCGTCACGCCAATCAACCTTGGCCGATTGCAGGCGCTGTTGGCGCTGTTGCTGCTCGGCCAGTTTGCGCAAGATCCAGTCGGCCTTTTCGCGCAGCGCGGATTCGATCTCACCCACACCCACCCACTTGGGCGCGGCCACGCTCAGGCCTTCGAGGCCCACCACAAAGCCGATGCTCTTGCGCCGCGCGCGGCGCAAGGCATAGGCCACCAGGTGTTCGTTGAGGCGGATCTCGCGTTGGGCCTGCGGGTGGCGAAAGACAGCGGGGGTGAGCACAGAGGCAATCGGGACGGCAGGCGGCGCGGGCGTTGCCGGCGTTGGTAGTGGTGGCGAGGCCACCAGCACCTTCGGGGCAGGTGCTGGCGCCGACACCGGCTCATCAAACAGCGAAAGCTGCGAGGGAGAGGTTGCCGGTGCGCCGCGAGTCATGGGCCGTGATTCTAAGTTTTACCTGATTAGCGGCGAACCTCAGCCGTTCAATTTGCTCCGTTCGCCCTGAGGTATCGAAGGGCAGCGATGGAGCACTGCGCTGCCCTTCGATACCTCAGGGCGAATGGAACTTGGCTGAGACATGTGGCTATTCAGGAAGTTTTGTAGGCTTCGGGATCGAGGCGACGCATCTCGGCTTCGATCCAGGTTTCAACTTCGCGCATCAGCTCGTCGGGTTGGCGGCCGGTGGAGGCAATCGGTTTGCCGATCGACACATCGACCACCCCCGGGCGCACCAGAAACGACTTGCGCGGCCAGCACACCGCTGAAGTCACCGCGATCGGCACCACCGGCCGGCCGGTGTCGACCGCGAGCCGCGTGCCGCCCGATTTGTAGGTGCCTTGTTGGCCGCGCGCCGCGCGCGTGCCTTCGGGAAACATGATGACCCAGTTGCCGTTGCCCATGTGCTTGCGCCCCTGCTCGGCCACTTTGGCCCAGGCCGCCGCGCGCTTGCTGCGGTCGATGTGGATCATGTCCATGCGCGCCATCGCCCAGCCGAAGAAGGGGATGAGCAGCAGCTCGCGCTTGAACACATACGCCAGCGGTTTGGGCATCAGCGTGGGGAAGGTGAAGGTCTCCCAGGTCGACTGGTGTTTGGACAACAAGATGACGGCCGCGTTGGGCAGGTTGTCCATGCCGGTGATGCGCGCCCGCACGCCGCAGATGACGCGGCAGCCCCACATCGCCAAACGCAACCAGCCGGCACACAGCCAATACACCTTGTCGCCACGCACGAAGATCGAAAAGACCAACACTGCGATGGCCCAAGGCACCACCGTCACCGACATCCACAACACAAATAGCAAAGAACGCAGGGCATAAAACGCGTTGCGAATCAATCCAACCTCCCGAAACCTGAGTCGGTCTTGCCAGACGCACCGCGCGCCGTGCGCTCTTGCTGGATCAGGCTCTCGGCAAACGCCGCCAGGTCGGCGTGCACCTGCAGCGCGGGGATTTGCTGCTTCAGCTGCGCCATCTGCGCCTCACTCATGAAAGCTCCTCTGCCGGTTCGCACCATGTGGGGCGGGCAGCCTGCAGCCACCGCGGCCTCAAGATCGCGCACCGAGTCGCCCACCACGGGCACGGTTTTCAATTCGACGCCGTAACGCTCGCCGATCTGCTCATACAGGCCCGGCAGCGGCTTGCGGCAGCTGCACTGGTCGTCGGGCGCATGCGGGCAAAAAAACACCGCCCCGATGCGCCCGCCCACACGCGCCAGCGCCGCGTTCATCTTGGCGTGCATGGCGGTCAGCGCGGCCATGTCGAACAGCCCCCGCCCCAGGCCCGACTGGTTGGTGGCGATCACCGTGTGCCAACCGGCATGGTTGAGCCGCGCAATCGCCTCGAGCGCGCCGGGCAACGGCACCCACTCGTCGGCCGACTTGACGAAATCATTCCGGTCCTCGTTGATGGTGCCATCGCGGTCGAGGATGATGAGGTTCATGGCCTGCCCATCTCTCATGTGGCGAGTTTCGAGAGATCGGCCACGCGGTTCATGGCAGCGTGAAGTGTGGCCAAAAGACCCAGGCGGTTGGCACGCAAGGCCGGGTCTTCGGCGTTGACCATCACCTTGTCAAAGAAGGTGTCGACCGGAGTTTTCAGCGCCGCCAAGGCTTGCAGCGAGGCGGTGTAGTCGCTGCGGTCGAAGGCAGCGTCAGCATGCGGGCGAACCTGGGCCAGCGCTTGGTACAACGCGGCTTCGGCGGGCTCTGTCAACAAGGCGGTGTCGACCTTGGCGTCAACCGCACCGTCGGCCTTCTTCAAGATGTTGCCCACACGCTTGTTGGCGGCGGCCAACGAGGGCGCCTCAGCAAGCGCCGCAAACGTGCGAACGGCTGCGAGGCGCCCCGGCACGTCGCCGAGAATGGGCCGCAGCTCCAGCACCGCGTCGACCTCTTGCGCGCTGTAGCCCTGCTCACGCAGCATGCTCGCCAGGCGCTCGTAGATGAACACCAGCAGCGGCTCGCTCGGGTCGCTGATCAGCTCGCCAAAGGCCGGCACGGCCGAGCGCACCAGCTCGGCGAGGTCGAGCGCCATGTTCTTTTCGACCAGGATGCGCACCACACCCAGCGCGTGGCGGCGCAATGCGAACGGGTCTTTGTCGCCAGTGGGCAGCTGGCCGATGCCAAACATGCCGACCAGGGTTTCGAGCTTGTCGGCCAGCGCGAGCACGGTGCCCGAGTGGTTGGACGGCAGCGTGTCGCCAGCAAAACGCGGCTTGTAGTGGTCTTCGATGGCAATGGCCACACCGTCGCGCAGGCCCTCGTGGCGCGCGTAGTAGCGGCCCATGGTGCCTTGCAGCTCGGGAAACTCACCGACCATGTCGGTCAGCAAGTCGGTCTTGGCGAGCAGCGCCGCCTCTTGCACCTTGCTGTCGAGCACATCGAAGTGGTCTTTTTCGTCCACCCCATACGGCACGGTCGCCAGGCGCAGCTGGTTGACGATGGCGTGGCCGATGGCGCGCACCCGCTCGGCGCGCGCGCCCTGGGTGCCGAGCTTGCCGTGGTAGACCACCTTGGCCAGGCCGGGCACACGCGAGGCCAGCGTTTTTTTGCGGTCTTGGTCGAAGAAAAACTTCGCATCGGCCAGCCGCGGACGCACCACACGCTCGTTGCCTTCGATCACGCGGCTCGGGTCTTCGGGGCGGATGTTGCTGACGATGAGGAACTTGTGGGTCAGCTTGCCCGCGGCGTCGAGCAGCGGGAAGTACTTTTGATTCGCCTTCATCGTGAGGATCAGGCACTCCTGCGGCACGTCGAGAAATTCGGGCTCGAACTGGCACAGCAGCACGTTGGGGCGCTCGACGAGCGCGGTGACTTCATCGAGCAAAGCAGCGTCGTCGATGGGCGTCAGGCCTTGTTGCGCAGCGGCGTGCTGCAGCTGGCGCGAAATCTCGGCATGGCGGTGCGCAAAGCTTGCGATCACCGCGCCCTGCTCTTCGAGCTGGCGGGCGTAGTGGTCGGCGTCTTGCAGCACCACGGGGTCGATCTGGGCTTCGAAGCGGTGGCCGTGGGTTTCGCGGCCTGCGGTGAGGCCGAGGGCGGTCACGGGCACCACATCGGCACCGTGCAAAGCCACCAGGCCATGGGCCGGGCGCACAAAGCTCACGCTGCTCCAGCCGTCGGCCAGCTGGTATTGCATGACCTTGGGGATGGGCAGGCCGGCCAGTGCGGCGTCGAGCGCTTTTTGCAAACCGTCGGCAAGCGTGGCGCCTTTGGCCACGCTGTCGAAGTACAGCGCCTCGGCCTTGCCGTCCGTCTGGCGTTTGAGTTGCGGCAGCACCGACACCTCGGCGCCCACACTCGCCAGCTTCTTCAGCAGCGCCGGTGTGGCCTGGCCTTCGGCATTGAGCGCCACGCTCACCGGCATCAGCTTGATCAACACCGCCTTGTCGTCGGCCTGCGCCCGCACGCCACTCACATGGGCTGCCAGGCGGCGGGGCGACGCAAAGGGCGTGACCGCCGAATGGTCGCTCGCCAGCCCCTGGGCCTTGAGGCTCTCGGCCAGCGCGTGGGCAAACGATTCGCCCAGTTTCTTCAACGCCTTGGGCGGCAGCTCTTCAACGAACAGCTCGACAAGCAGGTTTTTGGTCGTCATCACGCCGCCTTCTTGTTGAGTTGCACAACCACTTCATCGGCCCAGGCCTTGGGTGCCATCGGGAAGCCGAGGCGCGCACGGCTGTCGAGGTAACTCTGCGCCACGCTGCGCGAGATATTGCGGATGCGGCCGATGTAGGCCGCACGTTCGGTCACGCTGATGGCGCCTCGGGCATCCAACAGGTTGAAGGTGTGGCCGGCCTTGAGCACCTGCTCGTAGGCCGGCAGCGCAAGTTGCTGTTCCATCAGGTGCTTGGCCTGCTTCTCGTGCGCACCAAAAGCCTGCAGCAAAAACTCCACGTCGCTGTGTTCGAAGTTGTAGGTGCTCTGCTCGATCTCGTTTTGCAGGTACACATCGCCATAGCTCAGCGTATCCGTCCACTTCAGGTTGTAGACGTTGTCGACCCCCTGCAGGTACATGGCCAGGCGCTCCAGGCCGTAGGTGATCTCGCCGGTGATGGGCTTGCACTCGATGCCGCCCACCTGCTGGAAGTAGGTGAACTGGGTGACTTCCATGCCGTTCAGCCACACCTCCCAGCCCAGGCCCCAGCAGCCGAGCGTGGGGTTCTCCCAGTCGTCTTCGACAAAGCGGATGTCGTTGGCCTGGAGGTCGAAGCCCAGTGCTTCTAGCGAGCCAAGGTACAGCTCCAGGATGTTGGCCGGCGCGGGCTTGAGCACCACCTGGTACTGGTAATAGTGCTGCAGACGGTTGGGGTTCTGGCCGTAGCGGCCGTCTTTCGGGCGCCGGCTGGGCTGCACGTAGGCCGCCTTCCAGGGCTCGGGGCCCAGTGCGCGCAAGAAGGTGGCGGTGTGGCTGGTGCCCGCGCCCACCTCCATGTCATAGGGCTGCAGCAAGGCGCAGCCTTGGCGGTCCCAATACTCTTGCAAGCGCAGGATGATTTGCTGGAAGGTCAGCATGGTGTCGGAGCCAAGGGGAAAACGGTGATTTTAGGGGCCGCTCTCTCCGAGCGAGCCACCCCGAGCGGGCCAATCAGTCGCGACGGCGCAGTGGCAGGGTCAGCAGCATCAAGGCAAGCGCCACCAACAGCAAGGGCCACAGACCGAAACGCGACGCCCACCAGGCATAGGGCGTGAGCCCCTGCCGGCCCTCGACTTTGGCGTCGAGCACACCCTGTGTGAAGGGCTTGAGCGAGTGCGTCACCACGCCGTGATGGTCGATCACCACGGTGGCGCCGGTGTTGGTGGCGCGCAGCATGGGGCGCTGAAACTCCAGCGAGCGCATGCGCGAGATGATCAAGTGCTGCTTGACGGCGATGGTGTCGCCGAACCAACCGATGTTGCTCAGGTTGGCGAAGATCGTCGGCGCTTCGTTGATGTCGACGAAGCGCGCGGCCAGCTCTTCGCCGAACAGGTCTTCATAACAAATGTTCGGCGCAACCCGCTCACCCTTGACGCTGAAGGACGGCGGCACCCGCATGCCACGGCTGAAGTCACCCAGTGGGATGTGCATCAGGTCGGTGAACCAGCGAAACCCGGTCGGGATGAACTCGCCAAAGGGCACCAAGTGGTGCTTGTCGTAGCGGTAGTAGCCTTCGGGCCACTTCACCGTGTCGCGCGACAGGCCCACCACCGAGTTGGTGTAACCCGCCTCGAAGCTGCCGAGCGGGCGGCCGATCAACGCGGCCTGGTCACGCAGGAAATGCAGCGCGAGCGGCTTCCAGTAGTCGGTGGGCATCTGCTCGGGCAGCAGTGGCACGATGGTTTCTGGCCCGAGCACCAGGTCGCCCTTGGCCGCCAGCAGCTGCTGCTGCGCCCAGAGCAGGGATTGCGGCAGGTAGGCCTCGGAAAACTTCTGGTCTTGCGGTACGTTGCTCTGCAGCAGCGTGAGCGTGAGCGTGCTGGTGGGTTGGGTGAAAGGCACCGGCTTGATGAGCGCCAGCGCGACCAGCACCGTGGCGCTGGCACCCAAGCCCAGCACCGCGCCGGCGCTGCGCTGCCCGACGTCGCGCATGCCCAGCACCAGGCCCGCACCGAGCGCCGCGCAAACGAAGCCGACGCCATAAACACCGATCCAAGGCGCCAGGTTGGCCAGTGGCCCGTCGATATGCCCGTAGCCCGAAGCCGCCCAGGGAAAGCCGGTAAACACCACACCCCGCGCCAACTCGGCGAGCAGCCAGCAGGCGGCAAACACGAGCGCGTCGATCAAGGGCCGGTGACGCCGCAGCCGTGAAAACAAGGCCATTGCCGCAGCCAGGTAGAGCGACAAGAACAGGCTCAAGGCGACCACCGCCAGCACCGCCAGCGTCGACGACAAACCACCGTACAGGTGCATGCTGATGTAGAGCCACCAGACGCTCGCGGCCAGCCATGCCGTACCAAAACTCAAACCCACCCACGCGGCACGCCACGGGGTGGCGCGGCTCACCTGCCAGGCGAGGCCGGCCACGCAGGCGATTTGTAGCCACCAGATGGCCGGGTAGGACATGGGCAGGCTGTGCAGCGCACCCAGCACCAGGGCGAGCAGGACGTCGAGCCCGAGCAGCAGGCCGTCGGACGAGCTGCTGCGGCGCACGCGGCGGCGCGCGGAGGCTGGCGCCGGCGCGGCGGCGCTGCGGTCACGCACCGTCGGTACCCACGGCCACTTCAGGCGTTCGTGTCACCTTGAACCAGCGCACGGCCCCACCACGCGTGAGCATCACGGTGAAGATCAGGCTGCCCAGCGGCACCGCTTCGCCACGGCGCGGCACTCGGCCCAGGGCCTGGGCGGCCAGGCCGCCAATGGTGTCGAACTCATCGACCGGCAGCTTGACCACAAAAGCCTCGTTCACGGCGGCGATGTCGGCGTCACCCGCCACGCGGTGGCTACCGTCGGCCAGGGTGTAGATGCCGGTTTCGCCGTCTTTGTCGTCGAACTCGTCTTCGATCTCGCCGACGATTTCTTCGAGCACGTCTTCGATGGTGATGAGCCCGGCGGTGTTGCCAAACTCGTCGATCACCATCGCCAGGTGGTTGCGGTTGGCGCGAAAGTCGCGCAACAAGTCGTTCAGGCCCTTGGATTCAGGCACGAAGACGGCCGGGCGCAGGAGAGTGCGCAAGTTCAGCTCAGGCGCGCGCTGCAGCTTGAGCAGGTCTTTGGCCATCAACGTGCCGATGATGTTCTCGCGCTTGCCCTCGAACACCGGGAAGCGCGAGTGGCCAGTGTCGATCACCATCCACAGCAGCTCGTCGTAGGGGGCGTCGATGTCGAGCACGTCCATGCGCGGGGCGGCGACCATGGCGTCGCCGGCGGTCAGGTCGGCCATGCGGATCACACCTTCGAGCATCATGCGCGACTCGGGTGCGATCAATTCGCGATGTTCGGCGTCGGCCAGCGCCTCGATCAGCTCGTCTTTCGAATCGGGGCCGGGCGAGACAAATTCAACCAGACGTTCGAACAAGCTGCGCTTGTCGACGTGGTGACCATGTTTGTCAGCGCCTTTGAGGTATCGACTCGGGTGTGGGTCAGCCATCAGGCCGGGAGCAGAAGTTCAGACCCCAAAAGCTTACCCGACCGCTTGACACATCTGGTACCTTGAACCAAATTCTTCCGGCCCCATTTCGGCCTTCTTCTTCTTGCATCGAACAGGTTCCACCATGAGTCTCATCCCCGCCACCATCCTCACCGGCTTTCTGGGCTCGGGCAAAACCACCTTGTTGAAGCGGGTGCTCACCGAAGCCCATGGCCAGAAAATCGCCGTGGTGGAAAACGAATTCGGCTCCGAAAACATCGACAACGAGATCCTGGTGCAAGACAGCACCGAGCAGATCATCCAGCTCAACAACGGCTGCGTGTGCTGCTCGATCCGCGAAGACCTGCGCACCACCTTGAGCGACCTGGCCGAAAAGCGCCGCAAGGGCGAGCTCAAATTCGACCGTGTGGTGATCGAAACCACCGGCCTGGCCGACCCCGGCCCGGTGGCGCAGACCTTCTTCATGGACGACGAGATCGCCGAGAGCTACCTGCTCGACTCCATCTTGACCCTGGTCGACGCCAAACACGGCAACGACCAGCTCGACAGCCGCCAGGAAGCGCGCCGCCAGATCGGCTTTGCCGACCAGATCTTCATCAGCAAGACCGACCTGGTCGATGACGCTGCCGTGGAAAACCTCTCGCACCGCATCAAGCACATGAACCCGCGCGCGCCGCAGCGCAAGGTGCACTTCGGCGAGGTGCCCATTTCCGAGGTGTTCGACTTGCGCGGTTTCAACCTCAACGCCAAGCTCGACATCGACCCCGACTTCCTCAAGGCCGACGAGCACAACCATGGTCATGATCACCACGACCATGACCATGACCACGGTGAGCACTGCGACCACCCGCACCACCATGCGCACGATGACGACGTCAAATCTTTCGTCTTCAAGTCTGACAAGGCCTTCAACCCCGCCAAGCTCGAAGACTTTCTCGGTGCCATCGTGCAGGTCTATGGCCCCAAGATGCTGCGCTACAAGGGTGTTCTCTATATGAAGGGGTCTGACAAGAAGGTGATCTTCCAAGGCGTGCACCAGCTGATGGGCAGCGACCTGGGCCCGGCCTGGGCGAAGGGCGAGAAAAAAGGCAGCAAGATGGTTTTCATCGGGCTGGATTTGCCCCGCGAAATCCTCGAACAAGGCCTGGAACAGTGCCTGGTTTGACCTAGGTTTGAATATGAAGGCGCACGCGCAAACAACGTGGCTACAATCCGCGGCGCCCAACAGGGGCTGCGGGGCCACCCAGGGCTGCGCAGAGCGGGTATAACCGCCGTTGCGAGGAGACTTCAGTGAGCAAAACCCCGGTTAAGCGACCCACTCCCACCAAGCCAGCGGCCAAGAAGCCGGCGCCGGTGGCCAAAAAGCCTGCGCTCAAAGCCCCGGCCAAACCCAGCAAGCCTGTCGCCAAACCTGCTCCCAAGCCCACTGCCAAAGCCGCCCCCGTCAAAACCACCCAACCTGCCGCCAAGGTTGCAACCAAGCCCTCCCCCGCCAAGCCGGCCGCCAAACCCGTCGCCCCGGCCAAACCAGTCGCCAAAGCGGCCCCGGCGCCCGCACCTGTTAAGACACCTGCCGTGACCAAACCTGTTGTACCCGCTCCCGCACCTGTCGTGGCTGCCAAGCCCGTCAAAGTGCCACAACCCAAACTCTCCGCCGCAGCCCGTGCCTCGGCTGCCGCGTCAACGCCGGCGCCTGTGCCTCCGGCCACGTCTCGCTTTGCCGACCGCTTTGCTCCGCCGCGGCCGCCCACCCGTCAGATGAACTCTCTCTTGATCGATATCACCAAAACGGCGCACAAGGCCGACCCGAAGCTGGCCAACGCCTGGAAAACCAAGGCCGGCCGCGAGCTGAGTGAACCCGAAATCCTCGCCATGCCCGACGGGGAGTACATGAACGAGAAGCAGCTGGAGTTCTTCCGCGTCAAGCTGCAAACGCTCAAGGACGACCTGCTGAGCAATGCCGGTGAAACCACCGAGCACCTGCGCGAAGACACCTCCATCGTGCCCGACCCGGCCGACCGCGCCACCATTGAAGAAGAACACGCCCTGGAGCTGCGCACCCGTGACCGTGAGCGCAAACTGCTTAAGAAAATCTCACAGTCGCTGGGCCGCATCGATGCGGGCGACTATGGCTTCTGCGACGAAACTGGCGAACCCATTGGCTTGGGTCGGCTCATCGCCCGCCCGACCGCTACACTGTCCCTCGAAGCCCAGCAACGGCGCGAGCTGAAACAGAAAATGTTCGGCGACTGATCGCCTGAACGCCCAGCCCTTCCGACATGGCGGATCCGAAAGACAGCAGCAGTTTCTTCCGAAAGGTTGTCAAGTTCGTGGCCAACCCGGCCACCGACTGGGCTCAGCTCGGTGTGCCTGCTGAAGACGCACGCGAGAGCGAGTACGCCAAGTCCGAACTCAAGGCCATGATCGAGCGCAAGCGGCGCAACGACTTTGTGCGCAAGCGCGAGTTCGACATGCTGCGCAAGGTGCGCCGCGAAGGCCTCACCGGCGACCAGCTGGCCGCTCTCGGTGGCTCGTCACGCCTCGACGACTCCGAAGCCCGCATGCAGGAAAGCGGCGCCAAGCCCGACAGCGGCGTCAAGGCCAAGATTGACGAGATCGAGCAGCAGATGGTGGGCGATGGCCTGGCCTCGCCCTCACCGCGCCGCACGCCGCAGTTCTACGAAGCGCCCACCCAGCCTGCGGCCATGGGCTATGCGCGCACCCAGCCCGACGAAGGCATCAGCAAGCAAAGTGCAGGCGACTCGCGCCCCCTTGCCGCCCCGCCGGTGCTGCGCTCGGTTCCATCTGTCACGGTCGCCCCAGGCGCTGGTTTGGCGCCGCTCGACCTCGACACCGGCCCCGCAGCACTCAGCAGCCAGTTTGCCGAACTCAGCGAGGTGGCGCACGACCCCGACCTCGACGAAGCAGTGATCGCTTTTGCCAACGCCGATTTCGAGCTGTGCGAACAGTCGTTGGCCGGGTTGACCGGCTCGGGCGGCGGCCGTGCCCAGCATGCCGAAACCTGGCTGGCACTGTTCGACCTGTACCGCGCCATCGGCCAACAGCACAAGTTTGAAAGCCTGGCCATCGACTACGCGCAAGCCTTCGGCTGGTCGGCGCCGCAGTGGTTTTCCATGCCCAAGATGGTGGCCGAGGCTGCCAGTGAAGAGCGCCAGCCACGCGCCCGCATCGACGGCCAGGTGGGCTGGGTCTGCCCGGCCAACATCGACGCCGAAGCCGTGGCCAAGCTGCGCTCGCAAACCTTGCAGATGCCACTGCCCTGGGTGTTTGATTGGAGCGCGCTCAAGGGCATTGACGCCGAAGGCAGCGCCCGCCTGAGCGAGCTCTTCCGCGGCTGGATCCCGCAGACACTGGACATGCGCTGGCTCAGCGGCGAGCGCCTGATCGAAGTGCTGCAAGACGCGGCCCCCACCGGCGTACGCGATGCCGACCCGGTGTTCTGGCAGCTGCGCCTTGATGTGCTGCGCATGGCCAACCGCGCCAACCAGTTCGACGAAGCCGCCATCGACTACTGCGTCACCTACGAGGTGTCACCACCGTCGTGGGAACCGGCGACGTGTCAGGCCCGCATCAGCGGCGCGAGCGTGAGCACGCAGTCACCGCCGATGTCGGTGATCAGCGATGTGTCGACCACCTTCCAAGAGTCGCAGATCATCGACGAGCCCGGCATGGTGCAGGTGGCACGCGTCGAACTCTCGGGGCAGCTGGTGGGTGACATCAGCGCCACGCTGACCAAGATGAACGATGAGTTGCGCACGGCGACCATCGTCAACGTGTCGTGTGCGCGTTTGATTCGTGTCGACTTCATCGCCGCCGGCGATCTGCTCAACTGGGTGCTGGCGCGGCGCAGCGAAAACCGCGCGGTGACCTTCTCCGAATCTCACCGCTTGGTGGCGCTGTTCTTCGGCGCGATGGGCATCAATGAGCACGCCAAGGTCAAAGTCAGAGTGGTTTGAGCCCCCCACAGTCGCTCGCGCTCTTGAACCCGCGGGCTTCGCCCGAATCTGAACACCTATGGATCAATATCACGGCACGACCATCCTGAGCGTGCGTCGCGGCAATGCGGTCGCCATTGGCGGCGACGGCCAGGTGACGCTGGGCAATGTGGTCGTCAAGGCCACGGCGCGCAAGGTACGCAAACTCTACCGAGACCAGGTGCTGGCTGGCTTCGCCGGCGCCACGGCTGACGCCTTCACCCTCTTTGAGCGCTTCGAGGCCAAGCTGGAGAAGCACCAAGGCCACCTGGTGCGCGCCGCCATTGAGCTGACCAAGGACTGGCGCACCGACCGCGTGCTGCGTCGGCTCGAAGCCATGCTGGCCGTGGCCGACAAGGAGGCATCACTCATCATCACCGGCAATGGCGATGTGCTGGAGCCGGAGCTGGGCATCGTGGCGATCGGTTCGGGTGGCGCGTTTGCGCAGGCTGCTGCAAGAGCCTTGCTGCAACACACCGACATGGCACCGCAAGACATCGTCAAGCGCTCGCTCGAAATCGCCGGTGATCTCTGCATTTATACGAACCAACAGCACACGATCGAGACGCTGGGGCAATGACAGCCCCAAGCCCGGCGCGTACGCCGGTCGATCCCCCGAGAGGATGCGGGCCGGCTTGGGAGCGGCCCGGCACTCGACCCGCCAGGAACACCGCATGAGCTTCAACATGACCCCGCAGGAGATCGTCTCCGAACTCGACCGCCACATCGTCGGCCAGGCCGCCGCCAAGCGCTCGGTCGCCATCGCCTTGCGCAACCGCTGGCGCCGCCAGCAGGTCGACGAGAGCTTGCGCGCCGAGATCACGCCCAAGAACATTTTGATGATCGGCCCCACAGGCGTCGGCAAGACCGAGATCGCGCGCCGGCTGGCCAAGCTGGCCGACGCGCCTTTCATCAAAGTCGAGGCGACCAAGTTCACCGAGGTGGGTTATGTCGGCAAGGACGTCGACAGCATCATCCGTGATCTGGTCGAGATGGCGGTCAAGCAGGAGCGCGAACACGCGATGCGCCGCCAACGTGCGCGTGCCGAAGACGCCGCCGAAGACCGGGTGCTCGACATCTTGGTGCCGCCTGCGCGCAGTGACTTTGGCCTGTCGCCCACGCCCCCGGCCGACAACACCGCCCGCCAGGTGATGCGCAAGCGCCTGCGCGAAGGCGCCCTGGCCGACAAAGAAATCGAGATTGAGGTGGCCGACCCCAAGCCCACGTTCGAAATCATGGGCCCGCCCGGCATGGACGAGATGGCCGAGCAGCTCAAAGGCATGTTCGCCAACCTCGGCCCCAACAAGCGCAAACAACGCAAGGTCAAGATCGCAGAAGCGCTCAAGCTGCTGACGGAAGAAGAAGCCGCCAAACTCGTCAATGAAGACGAGATCAAAACGCGCGCGCTCACCAACACCGAACAGAACGGCATCGTCTTCCTCGACGAGATCGACAAGGTCACCTCGCGCTCGGAGAGCAGCGGCGCCGACGTGTCACGCCAGGGTGTGCAGCGCGACCTGCTGCCCTTGGTCGAGGGCACCACGGTCAGCACCAAGTACGGCATCGTGAAAACCGACCACATCCTCTTCATCGCCTCGGGCGCCTTCCACCTGAGCAAGCCCAGCGACCTGATCCCTGAGCTGCAAGGGCGCTTTCCGATCCGCGTTGAGCTCAGCTCGCTGAGCGTCAGCGACTTCGAGGCCATCCTCACGCAGACCCACGCCAGCCTGGTCAAGCAGTACCAGGCCTTGCTGGCCACCGAAGGCGTGACGCTGGAGCTTACGCCCGAGGGCATCCGCCGGCTGGCGCAGATTGCCTACGACGTGAATGAGCGCACGGAAAACATCGGGGCACGCCGTCTGGCCACGGTGATGGAGCGATTGCTGGACGAAATTTCGTTCAACGCCCCAGGCATGTCTGGGCAGACTCAGACCATCGACGCCGAACAGGT
>JBBRFR010000047.1:0-15618 GCA_038241485.1 Burkholderiales bacterium | reverse complement strand
CGTCGACGGACGCGCCATCGTTGGGTGTGCCCACCGTGGTGCGCGGCTTGGTGAGCGCGACCCCCGTCGGCAGCGAGACAGCCAGGCTCTCGAACTCTTCGTGCGCCACGTCGGCGCCCGCCTGAACCGCGTGCGACAAGCCGCCCCACTTGAACTTGCCGCTGTAATCGCTCTGCAGATACTTGGTGTCCATGTTCATCACCTTGGCCTGCACGCGCGTATCGCTTGATCGGCGCAACACGGTCGAGTCGCCGAAGGTGTCGGCGTTGACCGCCTCCGTGCATTCCGCCGGCATCTCGCCCGCATTGTTGCGAACGCACAGGAATCGGATCGCGCTCGCACGCTGGTCACGGGTGTAGCTCGCCAGGCGCAGCGCGGTGCGCAACTCGCCGCCGTCGGCAAACTTGTGCACGTGGCCGACGTTGCCCTGGGTGGTGCCGCTGCGCGCGTAGTCGCTCGCCAGGCCGTAGTAGTTCTTGGCGTCGGTGGGCCAGAGGTAGTCGCCGCCGCGCGCGCCCGGTGTGAGCCAGGGCAGTCCGTAGTGCACGCCGTTGTTGTTCTCTAGGTGGTACAGGCCGACCTGGAACTCGTCGTCGGTGCCGATGCCAAAACGGTAGCTCGGAGCAATCCCCTTTTTGTCGATCTTGTTGCCGTAGTTGTCTGCCGTGGTGAGCATGGTGGTGATGCGCAGCGCAGCGTTTTCACCGGTTCTCAGGTTGAAGTCGGCTGTGGAGCGGGCGTAGTCGCCGCTGCCGAGCGTCAACGCCAGCTCGTTTTCGTTGACCAGCGTGGGCTGCTTGCTGACCTGGTTGACCGCGCCGCCGGTGGAGCCGCGGCCGAACAGCATTGAGGCCGAGCCGCGCAGCAGCTCCAGCCGGTCCCAGTTGAAGGAATCGCGGTCGTAGAACGCCGGGTCGCGCATGCCGTCGATGAAGATGTCGCCGGTGGACTGCAACGAGAAGCCGCGCAGGCGAATGTCTTCTTCGCCGCCCTCGGCCGCCTGGAAGGAAATGCCGGCGGTGTTTTTCAACGCCTCTTTCATGGTGTCGAGGTTGCGGTCGTCGATCAGGCGCTCGGTGACCACGGTCACCGATTGCGGCACGTCGCGCAACTCTTGTTGGCCCTTGCCGATGCGGGTGGTGGTGGCCTGGTAGCTTTGTTTGCCACTCGGTTCAGCGGCGGCTTTCACCTTGATCTGCGGCAGCGTGGTCACGCCCGATGCAGCCGGCGCGGGCGCCGAAGCGGCGGCCGGCACAGCCGGAGCGCTGGTCTGCGCCATCACCGGCGGCAGGGCCAGGCCAAAGCCGGCGGCCAGTGCCCCCAGGGGCAGGAGCGCAGAGCGCGCGGGAGCGGTATCGGGCGAGTGAGGCGAGCGGGGCGAGCGGTGGGTCTGCACAGGGTTCTCCGTGGATGTGGGGAGCACGGGCTGGCAGACGGGCTGGCTGGTGCGGGGTTGGTGCGGGTGGTTGGTGATTCGGATGAGTCGGCTACTTGGTCAGGATGAGCTTGCCAAGCGAGGTCTGTCGCAAGCGGTACAAGCTGCCGTGGTGCTCGATCAGCACCTCTTTCGCGCCCGCCAGCAGCTGCTGGCTGGAGATGCGCAACACCTCAGCCGGCACCGCAGGTGCGGTGGGCCGTGGCGCTGGCGCTGGGGGCTTGTCGCGCTGCTCCATGGCTCAGGGCGCCTCAGGTTCGCTGACGAAGCCGACCTTGCTCAAACCGGCCTTGGAGGCATCGGCCAGGGTTTGAGCCACCGAGCGGTAGGGCACGTTCTGGTCGGCGCGCAAATGCACTTCGGGCTGCGGTTGTTTGTTGCTCTCGATGGCAAACCGGTTGGCGGCCTCGGCGCGCGTGACCGGCTCGCCGTTCCAGAACAGCGCGCCTTCGGCGTTGATGGCGAAGTCGATCTTGTCGGCCTTGGCCACGTTGGGCTGCGAGCTGGCCTTGGGCAGTTCGAGCTTGACGGCCTGGGTGAGCAGCGGCGCGGTGACGATGAAGATCACCAGCAGCACCAGCATCACGTCGATCAACGGCACCATGTTGATCTCGGCCATGGGTGCGCTGGCGTGGCGGTTGTCGAAGCTTGCAAAGGCCATGGCAATGCTCCTCAGGCGGCGCGCGGCCGGCCCATGGCAGCGGCGGCGCTACGCACGGGCGGCGGCGCGCTGCCCACATCGGCGCTCAGCGGCTGGCCCATCGATACAAAGGTGTGCAGCTCGTAGGCAAACGCGTCGAGCTTGGAGAGGATCACGCGGTTGGAGCGCGTCAGCCAGTTGTAGCCCATCACCGCAGGGATGGCGACGGCCAGGCCGAGGCCGGTCATGATCAGCGCCTCGCCCACCGGGCCGGCCACCTTGTCGAGCGTGCCCGCGCCGCTCATGCCGATGGCCACCAGCGCGTGGTACACGCCCCAGACCGTGCCGAAGAGGCCGACGAAGGGTGCGGTGGCGCCGACCGTGGCCAACATCGCCAGGCCGTTTTCAAGACGCGTGGTTTCTTCGTCGAGCACCTTCTTGATGGTGCGGGTGACAAACTCACCCGAGCTGCCCGCCTCTTCGAGCTTGGCTGCGCCGTACTTGGCGTGGTGCGCCTGCGCATGCATGGCGTGGCTGGTGAGGTGCGAGAAAGGGTCGTTGGCGCCGTGGGTGCTGATCTCGGCCGCCACCGCGTCGAGCGAGGTCGCGTTCCAGAAGAAGTTGAGGAACGCCTCGCTGCGCCGCTTGCGCGCCACCAGCGTCAGCCCCTTGATCGCGATGATGGCCCACGAGGCCACCGACATCAGCACCAAGATGGCGAGCAGCGTCTTGCCCACCACGTCGCTTTGCGCGATGAAGTGGCCAAAGCCGAGGGGGGAATCTGCGTTCACGGTCATTTCTCCAGCTCAAAAGGAATCGGAATGCGCGCCCAGCCCGCGGTGGGCACGCCGTTTTGTGTGTAGGGCTTGAAGCGCGCCTTTTTGACGGCGGACACGGCCGACTCGTCGAGCCGCGTGTGGCCTGATGACTGCTGCACTTGCACCGTGCGCGGCAGGCCGGCTTCGTCGATGTAGACCCCCACCAGCACCAACCCCGACTCGCCCGCACGCACCGACAGACGCGGGTACTCAGGCGCCGGTTTAACCAGGTACTGAACCTCGGAGGCCGGGATGATCTTGGGCGGCGGCGGGGGCGCAGGCGGCGCAGGGGGCGCTTCGGCCACCACCGGAGTGGGCGGCGCAGGCGGGGGCGGCACTTCGGGCGCAGGCGGCGCTTCAAACGGCGCGGGCGCTGGCGCGGGTGTGGTGGTGAGCAGCGTGGGCGGGGGCTTCTTCAACACCGGCGGCTGCACGGGCGGTGGCGGTGGTGCGGGTGGGGCGGGAGGTGCCAACAGTTCGACAAAGATCGGCGCAGCCTCGACCACCGCCTGGCGCACCGCCGGAACCTGCAGCACACCCCAAATCGCCCCGATGTGGGCGAACGCGATGGCGCACACAACACCCCGGTATTGAAGCTTGTTGAGCCCATCTGCAACCAAAGGCCTGGGCCGCCAGGTCGCGGCAACGGCAGGCGAAAAAGGTGCGGCGCTGACAGGCTGAGACAGGGACATCGGAAACCGCCTCGGCGGGCCAGGGGGTGAGAAGCAAAGTTGCGCAAAGTCTAACACTAACGAGAACGATTCGCATTTGTGTTCTTGCGTGGTTTGATGGGGCTTGTGGCCCAACCCGGACATGCCGGCATGGGCCTTCTTGTTGCGCCTCTTTTCACACGCCCAAAAAAACGGGCCGCGCAATGGCGGCCCGTGTGATCAAGGGAGAACTCAAATGTTGGCAAACGGGTGCATGGAGGTTCTCAGCGAACCACCAGCACCTCGGCTTCCTTGCCCGCGTTGCGGCGCATCATCACCAGAAAGCCGGTTTGTGACGGCGAGGCCTCCGCACCGCCCGCGACCGCCAGCGTGTCGACCCGCGCCAGGCGCAAGGCCCGCACGATGCCACTGCTGTCACCCGCCACCGCATAACGCGGTGTGGCGGGCGTGAAGCTCATGTCGAGAATCGTGTCGGTCGTGCTGCTGCTGAAGTAGTTGTCGTAGGCGAAGGCCGCGAAATCGAGCCTCGTGGTGGCCGGCACATTCAGCGCCGCCAGCGGCAGGCTGAAGATGGTGTTGCCCGAGTTGAGGTCGGCATCGACGTAGTAATACGGCGTCGTGAGGCCAGTGGCCAGGTTGGCCACGTAGACCAAGCTCACCCCGGTGGCGGCGAAGCCGGTTTGCTCCTGGTTGTAGACCGCGTAGTCGAACGCACCATCGCCGTCGACATCGATGTCGACTTCAAAGCCACCCGGGTAGGCGGGGTGTGCCCGCCGCCCGAAGGTGTTGATGGCGAATTGCAACGCCCCTTCTGTGGGCAGGTAACGCACACCCACGGCACGCATGTCGACCACCGCAAGGTTGTCGCCCGGGCCGGGCAACTCCTCCGGCGGGTACTTGCTGCTGGTGCCGGTGAGGGCGAACACGTCGAACTCGCTGTCGGCCAGGCCGGCGTTGGCAAACAGGATGATGCCGCCCGGCCAGTTGCTGCGCTGTGCCAGCAGGGCGCCGGCGTGGGCCGCCTTGCGCGGCAAGATGTGCCAGGGCACGCTCAGCACTTCGGTGCCTGCGGTCAGCGTGAGGTAGCCGTCGTACTCGGGGCCGTCGAGCAGGTCGCCGCGGCCGCCAAGCGCGCCACCGTCGAGCGTCCAGTCAGGCAGGCGGCGCGGGTCGACGCGCAGCTTCACCGTGATGGTGGCGCGGCTGTTGGCCGCTACCTTCACGCTGTTCGGCGCAACGACCGAGACCGCACCGCTGGCTTCGTCGTCGGCATACCGGAAGCTCTTGCGGATGCTGAAGTGCTTGGCCTGGTTGCCCAGGTTTTCAATCACCAGCCGCTTCTCGTACTCGGCAAAGCCGCTCACTTCGCGGGCGCCAAACGACAAGGCGGCCGACAGGTCTTCTTTGTTGTAGGCCACCGAGTTCAAGGCCAGTGCCGAGCGAACGCGCACCTCGCCCGCACCAATGCGCGTGATCGGCGCCAGCCGCCCCGGCAACAAGGCCGCGTTGGTGTAGACCTTGGTGGTAGCGCTGTTCATCAGCATCGCCTTGATCTGCAGCGGCGTGCGGTTCGGGAAGGCCTGGATCAACAAGGCCGCCGAGCCGGCGATCATGGGTGTGGCGCCCGAGGTGCCGCCAAAACTTTCTTCACCCGTTGCGCTGCCGGCCACCGCCGACACCGACGCGCCTGGCGCACCGATCTCGGGCTTGATGGTCTGGAAGCTCATGCTCGGGCCACGCGCCGAGCTGCTGGCCATGCTGCCGACCAGTGACAACTGAGTGGCATCGGACACCGTGACGTTCACCGGGGCGCCGATGTTGGCCTTGATGGCGAGAGACAGCGACTGCTGAATCACGATGGTCGGCGGGAAGTTGGTGCCGCCGCCGTAGCTGAACGACACCGCGTCACCAGGGGCAATCAGGCCCAGCAGCACACCGGCCGCACCGGCCGCACCGGCCCGGTCGACTTTGAGGCTGATCGCGCACAAGCCGCGGTCGATCAGCACGATCTTGCCGGCCACGTCGGGCAGCGGTGCCTCGCCGGGGCAGGCCGTGCCCACAGCCACCACATCGCCGCTGAAGCCCGCGCCAATGGGCGCCCAGTCGACGCTGGCAGTGTTGCGGTACACGCCGGCAATCGCGGCCGGCGAGTTGACCTGCACGCCATAGTTGGAAGCGCTCGGTACCGAGGTTTGTGCGACGGCGATCACCCCGGGGGCAATCGACGGCGAGCTCACGACATAGGGCAAGTTGGCACTGTTGCCCGCGGCGGCCGCGACCACCACACCCAGGTTGACGGCGTTCGACAAAGCGAGCGTGGAGTCATCTTCAGCCTGGCCGTAGCTGGAGCCGAGCGACAGGTTCATCACGTCAACCGCGTCGGAGGGGTCGCCGTCGCCGTTAGGGTCGAGCGAGAAGTCGATCGCCTTCAAGGTGGCAATGCCGTTGCAGGAAGTGGCGACCGCGCTGCACACCCTCAGCGCCAGCAGCTGGGCCCCCGGTGCCACACCGCGGTGTGTGCCATCGAGGCTCTTGCCGGCAATGATGTCGGCCACGTGGGTGCCGTGACCTTGGTAGTCGATCGGGTTCGGGTCTTCGGTGCGCGGGCCGTTGGGCCAGACATCGCCGACAAAGTCATAACCGCCCACCACCTTCTGCGTGGGGTACACGCTCGGGTCGATGGTGGTGTTGCGTGGGTCGCTGGGGTCGGTGCCATAGGCGGCGAGGTAGGCCTCGGGTGTGCCCGCACCACCCAGGTTGCGGTGGGTGTAGTCGACGCCCGAGTCGAGCACGGCCACACGCACGCCGGTGCCGTCGAAACCGGCCTGCTGCACGGCACTCGCGCCGATGTAGGGCACGGTTTCGCTCAGGCTCATTTCGTAGTGCACCACGCGGCGCACCTTGGTCACGCCCGGCAAGGCGGCAATGGCCGCCAGGCGGCTGGCGTCGACACGCACTGCGATGGCGTTGTGCGCCATGTTCACGCGCCCGAGTTCGACCGCGCCGAGGCTGGACAAGCGGCTCGCCGCAGCGTCTTGCCGCGACAGCAAGCTGCTGCGGTGCGCACGCAAGGCATCACGCAGACCTTGCGGCGCGGTGCGCAAGGTGCGCAGCGACTGGGTCTGTTCGCGGTCACCGGTGGCCAGCGTGCTGGCCGTGAGCGTGTTGGCCGCCGCCACCACCGACGGGCCAGACAAGGTCACCCACACGTCGACCGGGCCTCTGGCGCGCGCCAGCTGCTTGTCGAGCACGCCCGAGACGGCAGCGCCCGGCAGGGCCAGCGATTCAGCACTTCGGCTGCTGGGGTCGGCCAGCGGCGCCCGGTCGGCGTCTGACTCGGAGGGGCCACTGCCCCCACCACCGCCGCAAGCGGCCAGTACCAGCGTGGCCGACACGGCCAACGCGGTTTTCCATGAAGAAAACTTGAACACGAGACACTCCTTTTGGGGCAAGTCCACCCGAGTCAGCACGAGCCGAGCCGGGACAGCGCCGTGCGCGGATAAGCACAACGTCGCCGAACGTGGGGTTAGGGGAAATGCATGCTGAGTGCAGCGCTTTGTTCCCGTCAAGCGAAGCCGCCCCCCTATGGCTAGGGGGCTGGGGGAACCCTAGGCGGCCTGACGGATCGCGGGGTGCGCACTCGTTTGCAGCCGCGCCACATGTCGCTATGCTCGCGGCATGGTCAAGATCCTCGTTCGCTGGCTACTTCTTGCCGCCGCCTTGTTGCTGGTGGCTCATCTCTACTCAGGTGTCTCGGTGACGAGCTTCACCTCGGCCTTGGTCGCCGCCCTGGTGCTGGGCCTGCTCAACGCCCTGCTGCGCCCGCTGCTGGTGTTGCTGACGCTGCCGGTGACGGTGTTGACGCTGGGGCTGTTTCTCTTCGTCATCAACGCGCTGATGTTCTACTTCGCGGCCTCACTGCTGTCCGGCCTGGCAGTCACGAGCTTCGTCGCGGCGCTGATCGGCTCGCTGATCTACAGCCTGTGCGGCATGGTGATCGATGCCGCGCTGGAGCGACTGTTTAAGGGTTAACCCCCCAGTCGCTGCGCTCCTGCCCCCGAGGGGCGCCGCCTGGCGGCCCGGCAAAGCCGGTTCCGCGGGCGTTGCTTGCTGGGGCACTTGCTTCGCTCGTGCTGCCCGCGACTACTTCAGCATTGCCTTGATCCCGCGCACCGCCTGGCGGATGCGCGATTCGTTTTCGATCAAGGCGAATCGCACGTGGTCGTCGCCGTGGTCGCCGAAGCCGATGCCGGGTGACACCGACACCTTGGCTTTGTCCAGCAGCAGCTTGGCAAACTCCAGCGAACCCAGTGCGCGATAGCGCTCGGGGATCTGCGCCCAGATGTACATCGAGGCCTTCGGCGTCTCGACCATCCAGCCGGCTTCATGCAGCCCCTTGACCAGCACGTCGCGCCGCCGTTGGTACTGCGCGGCAATGTCTTTTACGCATTGCTGATCACCCTCCAGCGCCGCAATCGCCGCCACCTGCAGCGGCGTGAACGTGCCGTAGTCGTGGTAACTCTTGATGCGTGCGAGCGCCGCCACCAACTCGCGGTTGCCGACCATGAAGCCGACCCGCCAGCCAGCCATGTTGTAGCTCTTGCTCAACGTGAAGAACTCAACCGCGATGTCTTTTGCACCCGGCACCTGCATGATCGACGGCGCCTTCCAGCCGTCGAACACGATGTCGGCGTAGGCCAGGTCGTGCACCACAAAAATGTCGTGCTTGCGCGCGAGTGCGATCACGCGCTCGAAGAAGTCGAGCTCCACACACTGCGCCGTCGGGTTGCTCGGGAAGCCCAGCACCATCATCTTGGGCTTGGGGTAACTGCCGCGAATGGCCCGCTCCAGCTCGGCGAAAAAATCGACACCGGGAACGAGCGGCACCGAGCGGATGTCGGCGCCCGCGATCACCGCGCCATAAATGTGGATGGGGTAGCTTGGGTCGGGCACCAGCACGGTGTCGCCGCGGTCGAGCGTGGCCAGCATCAGGTGTGCGAGGCCCTCTTTCGAGCCGATGGTGACGATAGCTTCGCTGTCGGGGTCGATCTCCACTTGGTACCGATCCTTGTACCAACGCGAGATTGCGCGGCGCAAGCGCGGGATGCCCTTGCTCGCCGAGTAGCCGTGTGTGTCGGGCCGCTGCGCGACCTCGGTGAGCTTGGCGACGATGTGCGCAGGCGTGGCCCCATCGGGGTTGCCCATGCTCATGTCGATGATGTCTTCGCCTCTGCGGCGCGCGGCGAGCTTGAGCTCGGCGGTGATATTGAAGACGTAGGGGGGGAGGCGGTCAATGCGCGCAAAGCGGCGCTTGCCTGCTGATGAGGACATGGAGGTCTTTCACGTGAGCGCCCGGAACCGTCCGAGCGACGTACCCCGCAAGGCGCAGGGCTGGCGGGATGTTATCTGCAAGATGAAACCAAAGACGGGCCCCGCATGTCTCGGCTGTTGCCCGAAGAGTTTTCGGCTGGGTCAATCACATCAGCGAGTCTGGCGGCGCCGGTGATATCCATGCTCACGCCGAAGTTGCGCACGGCACGCCCCACGCCGTCTTACTCCGCTTGACCGTGGTAACCCAACCAGACGTGCATTCCATCCGGGCGCTGAATTCGCAGCTCGCAGCTGAACGGCTCTCGCAGCGCGATGCCCTGCGCCCGAAGGCGATGGAACCCATCGCGACCGCCGGGTTGGATGAACGCAGCGACAGCCTCGGGCGTCGGCACAAACGAGTCCGGCGTGACGCCGAACAAGACATAGGTCGTGGGCGACCACCACAGGATGCCGACCAGCATATTCAGGTCGTAAGCGCCCATCTCGCCGGCGCTCAGCGCCAATTCCAGGCGCTCGCGTTCGGTCTTGAGTTGCTGCTCCGCGAGCTTGCGCTCGGTGATGGCCGGCATGATGCTGATCAGCCGCAGCGGCTCTCCCGCGGCGTTGCGCGCGGCGACCAACCCCCCCCCGCCAGAGAGCCAAACCGCGGCGGCTAGCGCTGGCTCATGGGCATAATCCTTGCGTCGAATTGTTCGGCTACTTCTTTGGGAGAGACGCTCGTGATGATCTTGATGGTGGAAGATGACGCAGACATTCGCGCAACGACTGCAGAGTTGATGCGCGTATTGGGCCACCATGTGATCGAGGCCGAATCGGCAGAGCAAGGCATGGACATTCTGCGAACTTCGGCGATCGATGTGCTGGTCACCGACGTCGGACTGCCAGGCACGTCGGGCGATGTTTTCGCCGCGGAGGCCCGGTCTTTGCTGCCTTCGCTTCGAATCATCTTTGCAACCGGCCTGGACCACATCCGGGACCCAGGCGCTGAGGCGAACAGTCCGTTTCTGCTTCGCAAGCCCTTCACCTTGGAGAGCATCGAAGCGGCACTGACCGCGGCGTCGCGGCCAGCCTGCTAATCAGTCCGCGACACCGGCCACGGCAGCGTGGCGCGCGAGCAGCGCCTGCAGTTCGTCAAGATCGACGGGCTTCGTCAGGTGCACGTCGAAGCCCGCGTCACGGCTGGCCAGCTGGTCACCAGGCGCTCCGTAACCGGTCACGGCCACGAGCAAAAGCGGCGGCTGCAAAAGCTCTCGCAAGCGCCGGGCCACCTCGTGGCCCGACATGCCCGGAAGGCCGATGTCCAGCAACACCGCATGCGGCAACCAGCCGCTGGCGACCGCTAGCGCCGTCGGCCCGTCGCCCACCGCCTTGGCGTCGTGGCCCCAGAACTGCAGCAGCTCGAGCAGCATCTCGCCCGCGTCCACGTTGTCGTCAACGACCATCACACGCAGCGAAGGCGTTGCCGCGCTGCCCTGTGGCGCTGCCGTCACCTCGCCGGCAGCGCCCACCGATGGCGCTGCGACCGACTCCGGGGCCAGCAGCGGCAGCTCGACCTCGACCTCGGTGCCCTCACCGAGCCCGGGGCTGCGAACCGCAACGCTGCCGCCGTGCATGTCGACGAGGGTGCGCACGACGGTCAGCCCGATCCCGAGCCCGCCCTGGGCGCGGTCCAGCGAACGGTCGGCCTGCACGAACCGCTCAAACACCCGCGCCAGCATCTCCGGTTCGATGCCAATGCCATCGTCGGTGACGCGCACCCGCACCGTGCGCCCGTCGGGAGCGGTGTCGGCGTGGACCACGATACGGCCGCCTTCCGGCGAGAACTTCACGCCATTCGACAGCAGATTGGCAAAGACCTGCACGAGCCGCGTTGTGTCGGCGTCGACCCGCATTCGCTGCGCCGGGGCGCTCAGCTCAAGGCTCTGGTGCCGCGCTTCGGCCAGCGGGCGGACCATGTCGGCGGCCTGCTGCAACACCCCGCCCAGTTCAACCGGTTGGCGACGCAATTCGATCTTGCCTTGCGTGAGTCGCGCGAGGTCGAGCAGGTCGTCGACCAGCCGGGTCATGTGCTTGAGCTGCCGCTCCATCATCGACGTGACACGTTCGACGTCTGCAAGCCCCGGCGCCATGCGCCGCAGCACCTGCAGCCCGGCCATCATCGGCGCCAGCGGGTTGCGCAGCTCATGCGCGAGCATCGACAAGAATTCGTCCTTGCGCTGCGCTGCCTCAACCAGTCGCGTGGTCTGGCCCTGCAGCTGGCGCTCGAGCGCATTGCGTTCTGTGAAGTCCCGGAACACCAGCACGACGCCGACAAGTTCGCCGTCGATGTCGCGAATCGGCGCGCCAGAATCGTCGATGGCGCACTCGCGGCCATTTCGCGAGATCAACACCGTGTGGTTCGCCAACCCGACGACCTTGCCTTCGCGCAGCACTTTGTCGACCGGGCTCTCGACCGGGCGGCGCGACCCTTCTTCGACGATCACGAAGACCTCGGCCAAGGCGCGGCCGCGCGCTTCGTCCTCACCCCAGCCGGTCAGCGCCTGCGCCACGCCGTTCATCAAGACGACGTTGCCCAGGTGGTCGGTGGCGATCACCGCGTCGCCGATGCTGGCCAGCGTGACCCGCAGCCGCTCGCTGTAGGACTGCAACTGGGCTTCGGCGGCGCGCCGTCGGCTCATCTCTCGACCCAGTTCGTCAATGCGCTGGTTCAGCAGCAGGAACTGGTTGACCGACCTATGTTGGTCGAACAACCGCAATGCCAACAGCGCAGGCGTGGCGCCTGCGCGTGGTTCGAGCATCACCGCTTCGCAGCGGATGTCGAGCGCAGTCGCGCCGTCGGCGTGAAAGCGCAGCGCGCCCAACACGGGCTCGCGCGTGCGGGAACCGGCCCGGATCAACGCAGCAACCGAGTCCATGTCATCGCATGCCAGTGCCGCCAGCGTGCTGCCGACAAGATGCTCGGTCGCACGGCGCAGCAACTGCGTGGCCGCGCGATTGGCGCCCACCACCGCGCCGCTGCCGTCGACCAACAACACAGCTTCCGGAAGGAACTGGACGTAGCGCGCGAAGCTGCCCCCGCGTGCCGCTTCGGGCGTCATTTCTTCGCGCTCAGGAACCGAAGTATTCCCGCCCATGCGCGGTGTTGGACTCAGGCGTGGGGCGCAGGTAGACAACGACACGGCAGCCGGGGTCGCCACGTGCGATCGTTTCTTCGAGCGACACCTTCGCGTATCCGAGGTTGTCGGCCGCGATCACGCCAAAGACGTTCGACGTCATCATGCACATTGAAGGTCGGCCCACGACCTTCTCGGCGAAAGGGCAGTTGCCGTTGGCCAGCACGATGCGCTCGTCGTTGATCTCGACGATGCGGAAGGTGCCGCGGATGCGGCGCTTCAGGTCAACCAAGACCTCGGCAACCTGCTCGCGCGACAGCTTGTCGAGCTGCAAGGCCTGCCGGTAGCTATCGTTGATCTGGTCGCCAATGCGCTGGCCCACAACGCTGATGAAGCCTGAGGCCTCCTCAAGGCCGACGACGTCTTGCAGCGTGCCGGAAAGCTCACGGATCAGATCGCGCAAGAAGCCGTCGCGCTCCAGCGGGACAGGCAAGTTCTCGAGCATGATCGGGAAGGTGGACGGAGTGGCAGTCATGGCAAGCCTTCGGTTACTGGCGGCGACCATATTACCCCCCTGAAACCTGCGAAACAAGGACGGGGGCTTGCCTGGCCGCGGGGGCGTTTGCGATCGCTGGATACCCGGAGCGCACCGTTCAATTCTTGGTTGACTCGGAAGGGCTTTTTGCCTCCAACCACCTGCCCCGCGGCGTGCAAGTTCTAGCTGCGTCGCACGCCTTCGAGCGCGCTTTGCGCCCCCTTCGGGTTGGTCGTGTCTGCGTGAAGCACGGTCAGGCCGCCATCGGTCTCCAGCACCACACCGAGCACACTCTCCATCTCGGCCAGCCCTTCGTTGCGCACGGCAGCGAGTACCTCCGCTTGGGTGACTCGTTCTCGTTGCATGGCGCCGGGCAGAAAGCGTCCTTGGATGTAGAGCAGCGTCGGCTCCGACTTCACAAAGCCCGCAATCATCGACGAGCGAACCGAGAGCCAGGTGATGCCCCATTGGAGACCAACGAGCAGGGTGAAAGCCGTGATGCCTTCCAGCAAGGCCACGTCTTTGGTCAGAAGCACGGTGGCCAGCGTCGACCCAAGGGCCACGGTGACAACCAGATCGAAAGCGTTCAACTTGGAAAGGGTGCGTTTGCCTGTCACCCGCAGCAAGATCACCAACGCGACATAGGCGATCGTGCCAACGAGCACCACGCGCAAAATTCCGTACCAGTTGTCGAAGAACATGCACGACTCATTCACTTAACCGTGGTACTGCGAACGCCCGGTGAGCACGCCGATCGCGGCCAGCAGCTCCGTCGCCTCCATGGGTTTGCACACATGCATGGCGAATCCCGCCCGCATCGCTCGAACGCGGTCCTCTGATCGCGCGAAGGCCGTCAGCGCCATCGCTGGCACCGCTCCTCCCCCGTCTGCGCCCAGACTTCTTACCTGCCGCAAAAACTCGTACCCATCCATGTCGGGCATACCGATGTCCGAGATCAACAAGTCTGGTCGAAAGAACGAGATTTGCAACAGCGCCCGCTCCGCACTCGGCGCCACAAAAACCTCGGCCCCGTACTCTTCCAGAATGCGACGAACGAGGTCACGCGCGTCGGCCTCATCATCAACGACCATGACCTTCAATCCAGTCAGGTTGACGTCTTCCACCGACAAAGTGACAGCGCCAGAGGGCCTGCGGGCATCAACTTGAGCCCGCAGTGCGGGCAACAAAACATTGAATGTGGCGCCACGACCCAGGCCCGCGCTGGACACTTGAACGGAGCCGCCGTGCGCCTCGACCAAGTGCTTGACGATCGACAGGCCAAGCCCCAAACCCGCATGCCGTCGCGTGATGGAACCATCGGCTTGATTGAATCGATCGAAGATGAGCGGTAACGCTGTCGCATCAATGCCCGCACCAGCGTCTTCGATTCCGATCTGAACCAAATCATGGCGTGCGGTCAGGGTCACCAATATGCGCCCGCCCGGTGCCGAGAACTTGATGGCGTTGGTGAGCAGATTCCAAATCACCTGCTCCAGCCGGACGGGATCGCCCTGAACATTTCCAACCGTGGTGTCCAGGGCCAGGTCGATGACAACCCCCGCATCGCGGGCAGAGTGCGAGACAGTCTCTAGCGCAGCCTGAATGAAGCTCACCGGCGCGATCGTTTCGATCTTGAGGCGAAGCTTCCCCGCGGTGATTCGGCTCACGTCCAGCAAGTCGTTGATCAGCTGCACTTGAACGCGAGCATTGCGCTCGATGACCTCCACCCCTTTTTTCAGATCGGGTTCGTTTTCCGGAATCTTGCGCTGCAGGATCTGCACCCAGCCCAGAATGGACGAAAGCGGGGTTCGGAGCTCGTGCGACAGGGTGGCAAGGAAATCATCCTTCACATTCGCGAGGCGCTGCAATTCCTGGCGCGCTGCCCGCTCGCTGTCGAGCAACACCTTTCGTTCCTCGGCAGCGGCACGACGCAGCGAGACATCTTGGACAACGCCGTGATGAACCTCGCCGGTAGCCTCTACCTCGCCGACCTTCTTGAATTGCGCCGACGCAGCTTCGATGGCCGATGCCAGCGGTGACGCCACGCCGGGCGGTAGGCCCGGACCGGTGTCTTCAACCTGCACGAACCATCTTTTCTGAGGGCTGGCTTTGTCGGGCCCCCAGCTGATCGTGACCGAACCTTGCTTGGTGTATCGCAAAGCATTGAGAAGCAGGTTTTGGACAATGCGCCGCACCTTGATGGCATCGCCCTCGACACCAAAATGGTCGGGCCCGTCGGCGAGTAGCGAAAGTCCTCGTTCGATGGCGAGTTCTTGGGTTGACTTTGCAAAGCCCCTCAGCAACTGACTCGCGTCCATCGGGGCCGCGACCCTGGTCTCGTGTCCGCCTTGCAGTTTGGCCAGACTTGTCACGTCAACCAACAGCTCTGCGAGCGACCGCACGTTCGCATCCAACGCCATCATGAAACGGGCTCGGGCCTCCTCAGATCCGGAGCTTCGCGACAGCCCCTTGGAAGCCATCGCCACGACGCTGAGATTGCCCCGCAAATCGTGGGCCGCTTCCATCCAAAAGGAGGCGCGCTGGGCCTCCAGATTGCGCAAGGATTCGAGCGCGGCCTCTAGATCGCGCACCTGGTCGTTGAGCTGCGGCACCGGCAGCGAGTGGCCAATGGTCAGGAAGGGGTCGGCGCGCACCCGCGCGCGCCAATCCTGCAAGATGGCGTCGCGCCGCTTGTTGAGACAGTCTCCTAACGCTGCCCGTCTGACCTCAAGCTTTGCCATACGGTTTCGATTCGCCTCAACCGTTGTAGTCGGCGGCCGCGGGCACGCCAACCCGGTGCAACTCGTCACGCATCACCTCGAGCCGAAGCGGTTTACAGAGGTAGCCCCTGACGCCCGCCCCGAAGCAGAGCGCGCGCGTCTCGGGGGCGTCGTCGGCGGTGGCCACGACGATTGCGAACGGAGCCACTCGGCCGGTCTTCTGCAGCTCGACAATGCGCCGGCTGGCGTCGATGCCGCCGAGCACGGGCATGTTGATGGCCATCAGCACCACATCGGGTGGCGTGTGCTTGCAGTGCTCGATGGCATCCAGCCCGTCAGCGACGGCTGACGCTTC
>JBBRFR010000046.1:0-15785 GCA_038241485.1 Burkholderiales bacterium | reverse complement strand
GCGCGAGAGCGGGCCAGCCGCTCACCCTGCGTCGCCACGAAGGCTACGACCACGGCTACTACTTCATCCAGAGCTTCATGGCCGACCACATCGCGCACCACGCGCAGGCGTTGGTCTGAGGCGGTGCCCCCCAAAACTTTGGGCGGCGCAAGTAAGTTGTGCAGTACATCTTATGTGGTTATACTTAAGCCACATCGAAGGAGAAGACACCATGAGCCGTCAGATTCAACTCTTGATCATCGACCCGCAGAACGATTTCTGCGACCTGCCCGAAACCTATCGCCCCGCCGACCCGCTCACCGGCCAGCGTATCTCGCCCACCTTGCCGGTGGCCGGCGCCCACGCCGACATGCAACGCCTGGCCTCCTTCATGCGCGAGACGGCGACGAACTGGAGCGACATCAGCATCACCCTCGATTCGCACAACCGCCTGCACATTGCCCACCCGACCTTCTGGCAGCGAGGCGACGGCAGCGCGGTCTCGCCCTTCACCGCGATCAAGGCTGCGCAGGTGCGCGCCGGTGAGTTCCAGCCGCGCGACCCGGCGGCGCTGCCGCGCGCGCTGGCCTACCTGGATGCGCTCGACGCACGCGGGCGCTACACCCTGATGGTGTGGCCGGTGCACTGCGAGATCGGCAGCTGGGGCCACAACGTGCACGCCGACGTGCGCAACGCCTACAACGTGTGGGAGACGCAGCAGCTGAAGGTGGTGCGCAAGGTGGCCAAGGGCTCCAACACCTGGACCGAGCACTACAGCGCGCTACAGGCCGAGGTGCCCGATGCGACCGACCCAGACACCTTGCTCAACCGCCCGCTGCTCGCCGCGCTGGACCGTGCCGACCTGCTGGTGATCGCTGGCGAGGCCAGCAGCCACTGCGTGAAGGCCACCACCGAAGACATCGTCGACAACCTGCCCGGCGGCCGACCTGGGCGCGTGGTGCTGCTCACCGATTGCATGAGCCCGGTGGGTGGGTTCCAGGCCCAACACGAGGCCTTTTTGGCCGACATGAGCGGGCGCGGTGTTCAACTGGCCACCACGGCTGATTTGCTGAGCGAGATCCAAGCCAAATGCTGACCCGAGAAAGCACCCCATGACTCCTGTCATCCAGCACCTGCTCGAAACCGACCTCTACAAGTTCACCATGTGGCAGACGCTGCTGCATGGTCACCCGCAGGCACAAGCCGAGTACCGCTTCGTCTGCCGCAACACACCGGCCTATCCGCTAGCCGAGCTGCTGCCCGAAGTGAATGCGCAGCTCGACCACCTGTGCAGCCTGTCGTTCCGCGAAGACGAGTTGGCCTACCTGGGCGGCCTGCGTTTCATGAAGGCCGACTTCATCGACTTCCTTCGCATCTTTCGCTTCCAGCGCCGCTTCATCCGCGCGTCGGCCAACGGCGATCAACTGGAGATCGTGGCCGAAGGCCCGCAGGTGCATGTGATGGGCTTCGAGATCTACGTGCTCGCCATCGTCAACGAGCTGTATTTCCGCCGCTTCGATGCGGCAGCAGCGCTGGCAGAAGGGCGGCAACGTTTGCAGGCCAAGCTCGCGCAGCTTCGAGCCTTTGCTGACGAGCCGGCGCGCGCCAACCCGTTCGAGTTTTTCGACTTCGGCGTGCGCCGCCGTTACAGCGGCGCGTGGCAGCAGGAGGTGGTGGCCACGCTGAAAGACGCCGTGCCGCAGTTCTTCAAGGGCACGTCGAACGTGCACCTGGCGCGCACGCTGGGCCTGGTGCCCATCGGCACCATGGCGCACGAGTACCTGCAGGCCTACCAGAGCTTCGGCGTGCGCCTGCGTGACTTTCAAAAGGCCGCCCTCGAAGACTGGGTGCAAGAGTACCGAGGCGACCTCGGCGTGGCGCTCACCGACGTGGTTGGCATGGACGCTTTCCTTGCCGACTTCGACCTCTACTTCGCCAAGCTCTTTGACGGCCTGCGCCACGATTCGGGCGACCCGGTGGTGTGGGGCGAGAAGGCGTTGGCCCACTACGCCAAGTTGCGCATTGACGCGCGCACCAAGCGGCTGGTGTTCTCCGACGGGCTCAATCTGCCCACCGCTTTTTCGATCTATCGCCACTTCGCCGACCGCACGCAGCTGGGCTTTGGCATCGGCACCTCGCTCAGCAACGACGTGGGGCTCACGCCGCTCAACATCGTGATGAAGCTGACCCAGTGCAACGGCCAGCCGGTGGCCAAGCTGTCCGACTCGCCCGGCAAGACGATGTGCAAGGACGAGACCTTCCTGGCCTATTTGCGCCAGGTGTTTCATGTCAAGGAGCTGTGATGCTCAACATCACCGTCGCACAACTGAACTACTTCGTCGGCGACGTCGAAGGCAATGTGCAAAAGATGATTGCCGCCGCCCAGCAGGCCGCGGTGGAAGGCTCCGACCTCATCGTCTTCTCGGAGCTGTCGCTCACCGGGTACTACCCGGGCGACCTGCTCGACGAGACGGGCTTCATGGCGCGTGTGCACAGCGGCATCGACAGTCTGTGCAGTGCCTCGCGCCAGCTGCGAAACTTGCACTGGGTGCTGGGCGCGCCGCTGCCGCGCGATGGGCCGGGCAAAAAGCTGCACAACACGCTGCTCGTCATCAAAGCCGGCGAGGTGGTGCTGCGTTATGCCAAGCAGCTGCTGCCCACCTACAACATCTTCGACGAGCACCGTCACTTCGAGCCCGGGCCCGACGTGGCGCGCGTGCTGCGCATTGGCGATGCGCAGGTGGGCTTGCTCATCTGCGAAGACGGCTGGAACGACGAAGGCCAGGACTACCTCGTCAACCCCTTCGACCGCATGCGCGACGCCGCGCCCGACCTGGTGGTGAGCATCAACGCCAGCCCGTCGAACATCGGCAAACGAGAACAGCGCCACCAGGTGTTCGGCGACGCGAGCCGGCGCAACGGCTTGCCCATCCTCTACGTCAACCAGGTCGGTGGACAAGACCAGATCGTGTTCGACGGCGCCTCGTTTGCGGTGGAGCCCGAGCGCGGCGTGGTCTACGAGGCGCAGCGTTTTGTGGAAGACGTGTGCACGTTGCGTTTCGAGGGGGGCCGCTTCCTCGCGCGCAACGGCGAGGCCTTGCCCGCCGTGCCGCGCGAAGGCCTCTCGACCATGGCCTTCTACCAAGCGCAGATCGTGCTGGGCCTGCGCGACTACACCCGCCGCTGCGGCTTCAAGCAGGTGGTGGTGGGGTCGTCGGGCGGCATCGACAGTGCGCTCACGCTGGCGCTGGCCGTGGAGGCGCTCGGCGCCGACAACGTGGTGGGTGTGACCATGCCCTCGTCGTTCTCATCCTCCGGCTCGGTGGACGATTCCGTCACCTTGTGTCGCAACCTCGGCATCGCGCTGCACACGCACCCGATCGCCGAAGCGGTAGGTGCGTATGCGCGCCAGTTCGAGGCCAGCTTCGGCACCCCTTTGCGCGGGTTGCCACTGGAGAACCTGCAGGCGCGCATTCGCGGCACGGTGCTGATGGAATACAGCAACCACTTCGGCCACATGCTGCTCACCACGGGCAACAAGTCGGAGATCTCGGTCGGCTACTGCACGCTCTACGGCGACACCAATGGCGGCCTCGGCCTCTTGGGCGACCTGTACAAGACGGAGGTGTTCGCCTTGTCCACCCACGTCAACACCGCGGCCGGCCGCGAGCTGATCCCGCAGGCCATCATCGACAAACCGCCCTCGGCCGAGCTGGCCCCGGACCAGAAAGACACCGACAGCCTGCCGCCCTATCCAGTGCTCGACGAGGTGCTCAAGGTGCTGATCGAAGGCCAGCGCCTGGCGCGCTGGGAGCTGGCGCAGGCCACCGCCTTCGTTGATGCGCTGCGCATGAAGCCCGAAGGCGAGGCGCTGGTGCAGCGTGTGCGCGGCATGATCGCCCGCAACGAATACAAGCGCCGGCAGTCGCCGCCCATCATCCGCGTGCGTTCGCGCGCTTTCGGCACCGGGCGGCAGATGCCCATTGCCGCCAAACACGTGTGAGGCCATCCGCATGACGACCACCCCGCAACCCGACATCGCTGTCTACGTCGGCCGCTTCCAGCCCTTTCACAACGGCCACCTGGCGCTGCTCAAGCACGCGCTCGAACTCGCACCGCAGGTGGTGATGGTGATCGGTTCGGCCTACCAGGCACGCACGCCGAAAAACCCCTTCAGCTGGCAAGAGCGCGCCGAGATGGTCCGCCTGGCCTTGACCGCCGAGGAGCGCTCGCGCGTGCAGTTTTTGCCGGTGCGCGACTACTACAACGAGACACGTTGGGTCGAAGCCGTGCGCAGTGGCGTGCAGACGCTGGGCGGCGACAGCACGCAGCACGTCGCCCTGGTCGGCCACTACAAAGACGCGACCAGCGAGTACCTGCGCAGCTTCAGCAGCTGGACGGTGGTGTCGGTCGAGCGCATTCCCGGGGCCGATGGCACGCACCTGCGCGACGCGCTCTTCGCAGGCGGCGCCGACGCCATCGAGCCCACGCTCTCGGCCCTGACCGACCAGGCGCCCGCCACCACACTCGCTTTCATGCGCGCCTGGGTGCAGCTGCCCTTCTTCAACCAGCTGGCCGAGGAGTGGCGCATGCTGCGCCACTACAAGGCCGAGTGGGCGAGTGCACCTTACCCACCGGTGTTCGTGACGGTCGACGCGGTCGTGCGCTGCGACGGCCATGTGCTGTTGATCCAACGTGGCAGGGCGCCCGGCCGCGGCCTGCATGCCGTGCCCGGTGGCTTCATCGAACAGCGCGAGACGGCCTACCAATCGTGCCTGCGCGAGCTCGAAGAAGAAACCCACCTGAGCTTGCTCGGCCTGACCATGAGCGCGAGCCTGGTCGAAGCGGCCGTGTTCGATCACCCCGACCGCAGCCTGCGTGGCCGCACCATCACCCACGCCTACTACTTCGATCTGGGCGAGCGCGAGCTGCCCGAGGTGCACGCCGACGACGATGCGCTGTCGGTGGAATGGGTGCCGATCTCACGCTTGCGGTCGATGGAAGACCGTTTCCATGACGATCACTTCCACATGCTGGACCACTTCTTGGGGTTGACTGAATCGTGAGCAGAGGCGGCAAGTTTTTGCCGGTCGGCGACTTCGCTCGCCCCTACACCACGGTCGACGTGGTGATCTTCACGGTGCTCGACGAGCGCTTGCAAGTGTTGCTGGTGCGCCGCCCCGCAGACACGCGTGAGCCGCAGCCGAACCTGTGGGCCTTGCCCGGCGGGTTCGTTGACGTTGACCGCGATGCCGATCTGCTGAGCTGCGCCCGGCGCAAGCTGCTGGAGAAGACCAGCATCAGCAGCCCGTACCTGGAGCAGCTGGGCAGCTGGGGCAGCGCCCAGCGAGACCCGCGCGGCTGGTCGGCCACGCATGCTTACTTCGCGTTGATTCCGGGCGAGGGTGTCACGCTGAACAAAGGTGCGAACGCGGCAGACGTGGCCTGGTTCGAGGTGGATGCCTTGCTGAAGAAGCCTCAGCTCGCTTTCGACCACGCCGAGATCTTGAAGGCGGCGGCGCAGCGCCTGCGCAGCAAGGTGGAGTACACGTCGCTGCCGGCCTTTTTGCTGCCTGATACGTTTACCTTGCCGCAGCTGCAGCGCATGTACGAGATCGTGCTCGGCCGCGCCGTCGACAAGAGTGGTTTTCGCACCCGCATGATGGCGGCCGACTTTCTGAAGCAGGTGGGTGTGGTCGAGAGCGACTCGAATCGCCCGCCGATGGGTTATCGGTTGAAGGACCGGGTGAACGCCGTGTTCTTCCCGCGCACCTTCAGCCCGCGCACCGAGTAGTGGCCGCCGGTGCAGCTCAGGCCTGCCAGACGCCCCAGCCCTTTTCGCGCAGGCTGATGGCCAGCTCCACTTCCATGTCGCGCGCGCCGTCGTAGGGCATCGGGTTGTAGACCTCATACAGCTGCGGCAGCAAGCGCAGACCGTGCTCAAACACGTAGCGGTTGGATTGGATGCCGGCCTTGTGCTTGTCGAAGCGCAGGTCCGGGTTGAGGCCGGTCATGCCGACGTAGACAAAGGGCTTGCCCAGCTCGTAGCCGGGGTTCGCCGCGCGAAAACGCGCGTTGTTCCACACCGGGTCGGCGAGTTCGACCACGTACACGTGATAGTGGTGCGAACGGGGCGTTTTGGTGGAAGTTTTGGCGGCGGCTTTGCGGGGCATGGCTTCTACAATTCTCGCCTTCCTACCTCGCTTTCATGCCGCGCCCACCCAAGAAGCCCCGCTCCGTGAGCATCCGTGATGTGGCTGAGCTGGCGGGCGTGTCGCTGGGCAGTGCCTCGCGGGTGATCAACAAGGTCGACAACGTGAGCGCCGTCACGCGCGAGAAGGTGGAGGCCGCGATCGCCGCGCTGGGCTACCGGCCCAACCACGCGGCGCAGTCGCTGCGGCTGCGTACCACGCGCACCATCGGCTGCTTGCTCACCGACGTGACCAACCCGCTGTACGCCAAGCTGTTTCGCGCGCTCGAAGAGCGCATGCGCCAAGCCGGCTACATGATGCTGTTGGCCAACAGCCTGAACCTCGCCGAACGCGAGATCGACATCCTCGGCACCTTCAAGTCGCGTGGCATGGACGGCGTGCTGATCGCCCCTGGCAGCGAGCGCGACCCGCGGGTGCTGGCGGCCATCCGCGAGCTGGGCATCCCCTGCGTCATCCTCGATCGCGACATGGACACCCGCAGCGACTGCGTGCTGTTCGACCACGTGCCCGGCATGAAGCGGGTGGTGGCGCAGCTGGCCGGGCTCGGGCACCAGCGGTTGGCGCTGATCGTGTCGCAATCAGCCAACCGGCCGATACGCCGGCGCATCGAAGGCTTTCGCGGTGGGCACAAGGCACAGGGCCTGGCGCTGGATGAAACGCTGATCGTGCAGCTGCCCCATGCAATGAGCCCGGCCTATGAGGCCGTGCACAGACTGCTGCAACGCGCCGAGCGGCCGACCGCCATCGTGGCCATGGGCACCAACATCCTCAACGACACGTTGAATGCCATCAACGCCTGCCAGCTGCGCATTCCGCAAGACATCTCGGTGGTGTCGATCGGCGACCCCGACTTTGCGGCCCATCACGTGCCGCCGATCTCGTCGCTGCGGGTGGACCTGGACCAGGTGGCCGAGGTGAGCGCCGAGCTGCTGCTCTCGCGCATGCGCGAAGAGGCGGGTGAGGCGCCCCGCACTGTGCACGTCAAGAACACCTTCGTCGAACGTGCCTCGTGCGGGCCCGCGCCCCGGCGGGCGCAGCGCCGCGCTTCGTAACGGAACCCCAACCGAAACGGCGGTCGGCGGTTTACTGGCGCGCGGCGCGGGTGGTCGGCAGGCCGAAGCCGGCGCAGGCCTTCGGGTCGAGCAACGGTGCGGGTTCGTTGACGCCAGCCATCGCGGTCGTGATGGCTGGCAGCGCGGGCGACTTCAGCAAGGCGGCTGCCACGTTGGGGCTGGAGTCGAAGCCGCACTCGATCACGGTGTAGAGCATGGCCTGGTACTGGGCCTGGCTGATGTGGCTCAGCAGGGCCCGGTCGGCTCCGCTCAGCTGGGAAGCGTTGGCGTGAGAGGCCACGCCGGGCAGGCAGATCAATGCCGCAAGAATCAGTTTTTTCATCAGGTTGACTACTTAAAAAGGTAAGGCCTTGTGGGCCGACGGGCGGAGAGTATAGGGTTACCCCTGAGAGCGACACATGTGGTTACATGCTGGCTTGCTGCGCTGCGCAATCCGTCGCGCAATCTCTGGTTGCCCTGTTCTTGCCGCCCTGTTCTTGCCAGTGACTCAGTGCTCGCCGCGCGACAGCCAAATGAACACGCCCAGCGCGAGCAGGCCCATGGTCGCCACCAGGGCGCCCAGGCTGATGCCGTTGTGGATGGGCAGGCTGACCACCAACAGGCTGCCGAGTGAGCCTGCCCCCATGCGCATGCAGCCTGAGAGCGCCGATGACGAGCCCACCAGCGTGGGCGCCACGCTCATGCTGCGCAGCGAGGCGGTGGGCATCAAGAGGCCGTTGCCCAGGCCGAACAGGAACATTGGCAGGGCAATCAGCGGCGCCACCGGCCCGAAGGCGATGCCGAACACGGCGACCAGCGCGCCCGCGCTCACGATCAGCAGGCAGCCCGATTCGATCAGCCGCCGCTGCGACACCCGCGCCGCGATCAGGGTGGTCACGAAATTGCCCACCACGTAGCCGATGGGCGGCGTGGCGCCATAGATGCCGAAGACCGCCGCACTCACGTGCAAGCCACCGATCAGCAGCACCGGCAGCTGGGTGTTGTAGGCAAAGATGGCCAGCGCGCCGAGCGCCACCGGCAAGGTGTTGGCCATGAAGCGCCGTGTGCGGATGAGCTGCGCATAACCGAGCAAGAGGCGCCAGCCGCCGTGGGCGTGGCGGCGCGCTGGCGGCAGCGTCTCGACCAACCCGCGTGTGGCCGCCGCGCACAGCACCGCGCCCATCAACGCAAACAGCAGCAGGTTGGCGCGCCAGCCGAAACTTGTCTGCACCAGCCCGCCGACCATCGGCGCGACGATGGGGGCGATGGCGATCGACATGCCCAGGTGCGCGCTGGCGCGGGCGGCGTCCACATCGTTCATCGCGTCGCGCACCATCGAGCGCGAGAGCACCGTGCCGCCTGCCGCGCCAATGCCCTGCACCACACGCGCCACGATGAGGGTGGTGATGCTGTCGGCCAGCCACGCGGCCACGCTGCCGAGCAGGAACACCCACAACGAGATCAACCCGACACGGCGGCGGCCCACGCGGTCGCTCCAGGGCCCCACCACCAGCATGAAAGCCGCCATGGCGCCCAGGTAGGCGGTGACGGTGAGCTGCACTTGGCCGATGGGCGCGCCGAAATCGCGCGCCATCGCCGGCAGCGAAGGCAGGTAGGCCGACGACGCAAACAGGCCGACCGCCGGCATGGCGCTCAGCAGCCACAGGGGCGCGATCTGTCGTGGAGCGTCGCTGGGGTGTGGCATCAGGCCAGGCTCAGCACTTGTTCGCCCGCCTTCACCGCTGCCTTCATTGTCTTCATGGGGGTCTGCGCCAAGGGGTGCGCGGATTCTGATCCTCAGGCGGGCGCGCGAACCACACCGATGCTCAAGCCCCCGTCGAGCAGCAGTGCATGGCCGTTGACGTAGCTCGATTCGTGCGAGATGAGGTACAGCGTGGCATACGCCACCTCCCAGCCGGTGCCCTGGCGACCGAAGGGCACGGCCAGCGCGCGGTTGGGGCGCCTGCGGGTGGCATCGCGGCCCATCGGGGTGTCCATCAGGCCGGGCAGCACGGCGTTGCAGCGGATGCCCTTCGGTTCACCGGCGACTGCGATGGCGCGCGCCAGTGACACCTGCGCCGCCTTCGACGACTCGTAGGCCGGGTTGCGGCTCGCGTTGCGCAGGCTGGCCAGCGACGACATCAGCACGATGGAGCCGCCCGCGTCCATCACCTCCAGCGCGGCCTGCGAAAAGAACATGTGGCTGCGCAGGTTGACGGCGTATTCTTTGTCCCAGCTCTCGGGCGTGATCTTGGCGAGCGGCAGGCCGTGCGAGATGCCCACGTTGAGCACCAGACCGTCGAGACCACCGAGCCGTTGAGCGGCGCGTTGCACCAGTGGGGCGATCACCGAGACGTCGCTCACGTCGGCCACTTCGGCGTCGGCGGTGCCACCTTCGTGGCGGATCTGTTCGACGGTGTGCTGCGCGGCTTCGGCGTTGATGTCGACACAGACCACGCTGGCCCCTTCACGCGCCAACAGCACCGAGATGGCGCGGCCATTGCCGATGGGCGGGTTGTCTTCGGGGATGACACGCTGGCCGGCGCCGATGACGAGCACACGGCGGCCTTGCAAGCGGCCGCGCCCGGGCACCTGGCCCAGGGTTTCGGGGTGCATCTGGCGGCTGGGTTCGGTGGCGGTGGCGGTGGCGGTGGGGGCGAGGTTCATGGGTGTTGGCCTATTTGAAAGTGCCCGCCGGCTCGATGTCGACCTCGAAGTTTTCGAGAAAGCGGCTGACCAGCATGTAAAAGCCGATCGTCAGCACCAGCTCGGCCGTCTGACGGTGGCCAAAGCGCGCGGCCACCTGGTTGAACAACACGTCAGGCGCCTTCACCTCGCGGAACACCACGTCGGTGAACTGCAGCACCAGCGTCTCGTCGTCGCTGAGCACCGAGGTGTCGGCGTCAACTTCGAGCGCGGCGACCTTCTCGTCGCTCAGGCCCACTTGCTTGGCCACGCGTTTGTGCTGGTGCACCTCGTAGCTCGCCTGGCTCAAGATGCCCACCCGCAGGATGGCGATCTCGCGCAGCTGAGAGTTGAGCTCGTTGTCGCGCAGCAGCGCCGAGCCCAGCGCCAGAAAGCCCGAGGCCGCCGACACGCCGGCGTGCGGCAGCATGCGGTAGAGGTTGAGCGGGTTGCGCGACTTCAGCAGCGCCTGGTACGACTCGGGCGCCTGGGCCATGTCGAAGTAGGGAATGCGGGCCATGAAGGTCTCCTGGGAGGGGGCTCAGCAGGCCATCGTAGGGATGTTCATGAAACGTTTCATCAGCGCTAACACCGAGCCCGCGCGTCACCTGTGAGACAAGGGTGTTCTGCGGTGGACGACAATCTGCAGTCTCTGCCGTGCCTGCCCATGAACCTCTCCTGCGACCCTTCTTTCAAGCGCCTGATGGCGGGCCTCGCGGCGAGCCTGAACGAGGGGCACTTCGTCAGGCTGGTGCTCGCCAAGCCCCTGCGTGCGAGCGACGACCTGCTGCGTGTCACGGCGCGCCGGGTTGAGCTGCGCGGTGAGGCGGCGCTGTCGCTGCTCTACACCCACAAAACACGCGACATCACCAAGAACCATTCAATCGGCGACGGTGTGGCGCTGCTGGGCGAGATGCTGGGTGCGACCTTCCACAACGCGCACCTGCTGATGCGCGACGAAGAGTGGCAGCTCTCGATCAGCAAGAAGGGGCAGTGCACGCTGCGTGTCGTCAAAAACGATCAAGCGGTTGAGGCTCCTACCGCGCATGACCGCGAAAAGCAGCGCTGGCTGGAAATCAGCCGCCCCTTTCTCACCGAGCTGGGTGTGACGACGGCGCAGCAGCAGCTGGTGCCGGCAATGGCGCGCAAGTGGAAACAGATCAATAAGTTCGTCGAGGTGTTTGCGCATGCGCTCGCCGCCTCGCCGTTGGCGGGTGCGAAGCAGCTCAACGTGATCGACTTCGGCTCGGGCAAGGGCTACCTCACCTTCGCCCTTCACGACTGGCTGCGCCACACGCAGGGGGTGGATGCGCAAGTGACCGGTGTGGAGCTGCGCCCCGACATGGTCGCGCTGTGCAACAAGGTGATCGCGCGCCTCGGCATCGAGGGCTTGCGAATCGAAGAGGGCGATGTGCGTAGTTATCAGCCCACGGCACTGAACGTGATGATCGCGCTGCACGCCTGCGACGTGGCGACCGACTACGCCATTCACCTGGGCGTGCGTGCCGGCGCACAGATCATCATGTGCTCGCCGTGCTGCCACAAAGAGATCCGCCCGCAGCTCTTGAGCCCGCACCCGCTGCAACCCATCTTGCAACACGGTGTGCACCTGGGGCAGGAGGCCGAGATGCTGACCGACGGCCTGCGCGCCCTGCTGCTTGACGCCTGCGGCTACGACACGCAGGTGTTCGAGTTTGTGTCGCTGGAACACACCAATAAAAACAAGATGATCCTGGCGGTGAAACGCGCGGTGGCCAAGCCTGCCGATGAGGTGTTGGGGCAGATTCGCGAGATCAAGGGCTTTTATCGCATCCAGGCGCAGTGCCTGGAGACGCTGCTGAAGGCCGATGGCTTGATCGCCTGAGGGATCAGGCGGTGTTGTCCTACGCCGTGCAGCAGAACCGGCCGACGGCCCTGGCCTGGCCATGGCCTGGCCATGGCGCTACGCTGGCCGACATGACAGCCCTGTCTTTTTTGTTCGCCCGGCACCACGCTGAAAAGAGCCATTTGTTTGAGCGCGGCAAGCGCTGCGTGCTCACCACGTTGAGCGAAAGCGGCCACCCGCAGGTGCGCAAGATGAAGGTCGCGACCTCTTCCGCAGACGGCGCCCGGCTCTGGTTCGTGGCCGCCGTTGGCGACGGCCTCGAGGCGGAGATCGCGCAGAACCCGAGCGTGACGGTGTCGGTGATCGACGACGACACTCTGTCCTTGGTGCATGTGTCGGGCGTGGCCACGCTGCTGCGTGAGCGCAGCAGCCCGCTCTACCTGCAGCCGGATTACAAGCAGTCGAAGGTGCTCACGGTGGTGCCGGCCGAGAT
Source organism: Burkholderiales bacterium (assembly GCA_038241485.1). Classification (GTDB taxonomy): domain Bacteria; phylum Pseudomonadota; class Gammaproteobacteria; order Burkholderiales; family Burkholderiaceae_C; genus Rhizobacter. The sequence goes on along the minus strand of JBBRFR010000046.1, from coordinate 3,539 downwards.
CGACTTCACGCTGATGCGCATTGACCTGGACGCGGGGCTCGACATCGATCTGGGTAGCGTGCGCGACACGCCGGCTCGGCAGCCGTCGCAATAGTCCGCGGACTGGGATGCGGCGCACGGCGTGCGAAGTCGCCTTCAAAAAAGGCTCAGCCAAGTACCGTTCGACTGCGCTGTGGACACGCCCCCCGAGATCATCTCGAACACCGGTGACTGCATCACCTGTCGGTGGCGGGCGGGGCCAGCTGTGGACGCCCCTGGGCCCTGCGGCTGCTCGGGTAACCCAGGCGACACCTTGCGTGCGGAGCGCTCGCAATAATCGCCAACCCCTCTTTACTGCCGCATCGGAGCCCCATGACGAACCGAGTCCTCGCCCACACCGGCGCCAAGTACCCCATCGTGCAGGCCCCCATGGGCTGGATCGCGCGCACGCAACTCGCCTCGGCCGTATCGCGCGCGGGAGGCTTGGGCATCATCGAAACCTCGTCGGGTGAAACCGAGAACTGCCAGGCCGAGATCACGAAGATGAGCGCGTTGGGGCTGCCCTTTGGCGTGAACTTGCCGATCCGCTTTTTGAAGGACGACGCAATGCTCAAGTTCGTCTGCGAGAGTGGCGTGAAGTTCGTGACGACATCGGCCGGCAGCCCGGCCAAGTTCATCGCACCGCTGAAAGCGGCGGGCATCACCGTGTATCACGCGGTGCCGACGGTCGAGACGGCCATGAAGTGTGTGGACGCCGGCATTGACGGCCTGGTGGTTGAAGGCGGTGAGGGCGGTGGTTTCAAGAACCCCGAAGAGGTGTCGACCCTGGTGCTGCTGCAGGCGATTCGTGCCCGCACCAATGTGCCGATGATTGCAGCCGGTGGCATTTGTGACGGGCGTGGCATGGCCGCCGCCTTTGCACTCGGTGCCGAAGCCATTCAAATGGGCACGCGTTTTGTCAGCTGCACCGAAAGCCCGGTACACGCCAACTACAAGAACGCCATCGTCGAGGCCAAGGACACCGGCACCTGGGTGCTGAACAAGAAGTCAACGCCCTGCATTCGCGCGCTCAAGTCGCAGCGCACGCAGGCCATCTTTGACGAAGGCCTGATGCCGGCCGATGCGCTGAAAGGCATACGCGGTGTCTACTTCGACGGCGACATGGAAGCCGCCCCCGCACTCGCCGGGCAGACCGCTGGCCTCATCACCTCGGTAAAAACCGCCAAGGAAATCATCGACGACACGGTGGCCGAGTTTTTTGCCATCACGGCGCGGCTCGGCGGATTGGCGCAGTCGCGCTCGTTTGCCTAGACGGGTCGGCCGGCTGCGCAAGCGCAGGCGCGGCACCCGGCCGTGGCTCGCCGCGCCGCGAGCCGCAGCGGTGGGCGTAAACCCAGGTGAACTCGGCGCCCAGCAGAAAGATCTGCGCCGAGTAGTAAACCCAGACCAGCACCACCGCGAGGGAGCCGGCGGCACCAAACCCCGAGGTCACGCCGCTGCGCCCGATGTACAGGCCGATGAGTGACTTGCCGATGCTGAACAGCAGCGAGGTGACCGCCGCGCCCACCCACACATCGCGCCACGCCACATGCACGCGTGGCATTACCTTGTAGATCAGCGCAAAGATCACGGTGATGAGCGCAAAGCTCACCACCAGGTTGACGCCTTGCGCCAGCAGCTCCCAGCCGCCGAAGAGCGGCGCCCACCAGCGCCCGAGTGCCGACAGGGCGGCGCTCACCACCAGCGAGGCCATCAGCAGAAAGCCGATGCCAAGGATCATGCCGAAGGAGAGCACGCGCGCGCGCAGCAGGCTCCACACGCCGCTGCTGCGCTCGCGCACTGGGGCACGCCAGATGCGGTCGAGCGCGTCTTGCAGTTCGGCAAACACCGTGGTGGCGCCGATCAGCAGCACGCCCAGGCCGACCACGGTGGCGAGCGCGCCCTCGGCCGGCTTGCTGACACTTTGCAGCAGGGCTTGCACGGCGAGCGCACCTTGTTCACCGATCAACCCATTCAGCTGGGCAAAGATCTCGCCGCGTGCCGCCTCGGGCCCGAACACCAAGCCGGCCACCGAGACCACGATCAACAACAGCGGTGCTGCCGAGAAGATGGTGTAGTAGGCCAGCGCCGCGCCCATGCTGGGCGCGTAGTCGTCACGCCACGAGAGCGCGGCGTCCTTCATCAGCAGCCAGGCGGTCGTGAGGCGCATGGCGGCTGCCTGTCAGGCCAGTGCGGTGTGGGCCTCGTTCGGCTGCGATATCTCGCGCAAGACGGTGTCGGTCTTGACCGACTGGCGTGTGGCCAGATCGCCCAAGGCGACGATGCCCACGATCTCTTTGGCGCGGTTGAGCACCGGCAGGCGGCGCACCTGCGCGTCGCCCATCTGCTTGAGCACGTCTTCGACCGAGTCGTCTTCGGCGCATGACAGCGCTTGTGCCGTCATGGCTTCGGCCACCAGGGTCTGGCTGGCGCTCTTGTCGAAGGCGGTGGCGCGCACCGTGATGTCGCGGTCGGTGATGATGCCCAGCAGCGCGTGGCCGTCGTACACCGGCAGCGAGCCCACGTTGAGCTGGGCCATCAGCTCGGCCGCACGTTGCAGGCTTTCGTCGGGGCGCACCACGATCACGTGGCGGGTGATGACATCAGAAATCTTCGGCATGGGGTGCTCCTGGGTTGCGCTGGTCAGCGCGTTCAAGAAGCATAGGTGCGCAGACCGGCGCGGGTCAGTCGGTGGCTGCCCCGGTGTGGTGTGGGCGCTGTCTGACAGGTCGTGCGAGCAGGTTGGCGAGCAGGCCTTAGATCGAGGCGCGGCGAGAGGCCACAGCTTCCAGCTCGTTCAAGAATTCCTTGTAGCGGATCGGCTTGGTGACATAGGCGTCGCAGCCGGCGGCGAACACCTCGTCTTCGTCGCCCTTCATTGCGTAGGCGGTCACGGCAATCACTGGGATGGCTTGCAGCACCGGGTCGGCCTTGATCAGGCGGGTGGCAGTCAGGCCGTCCATGTCGGGCAGCTGAATGTCCATCAAGATCACATCGGGCTGCTGCTCGCGCGCCAGCGCAATGCCGGCGGTGGCGGTGCAGGCCTCGATCGCCTCGTGGCCGGCGCGTTGCAAGATGGCCACCATCAACAGCATGTTGACCGGCAGGTCTTCGATGATCAGGACACGCAGCATGTAAGGGCCTCCACAGGGTGGTGCATTAGCCCAGTTGCGAGGGCCCGGCGCAGCTGTCAGGTCTTACAGGGCGCTCGAGGGGTCTGCGAAGATGGGCGACTCAAACAAGGGCGGATGCGCAATGAACTTTCAGCTGGCGAGTGATGCCCCGACCGAACCCGCCGCACTCGCGCGCCGGTTGCCGCGTGGCCTGGCGGTGTTGGCGGCGGCGCTGCTGGGCTTTGGCCTGGTGATGTGGGTCGCCGCCAACTGGGAGACGCTGGGCCGCGTCGGGCGGTTTGCCCTGCTGATGGGCTTTGTCGGTGTGATGGGCGCGGGCGCGGCGTTGCGGCCTGCCGCACGTGTGCCGCTCGCGCTGCTGGCGCTGTTGGGCATTGGCGCCTTGTT
>JBBRFR010000045.1:0-15813 GCA_038241485.1 Burkholderiales bacterium | reverse complement strand
CGGTCTTGGCGGGCTCGCAGTCCACGGCGTCGTCGAAGTCGCGTGCGTCTTCGCCGTCGATGGTGACCAGAGGCACATCGGTCAGATCGATGCGGTCGCGCCGGTCGGTCGGTCGAATCTTGTCTGGCAGGCCAGCTGCCTGCGACAAGGTCTCGGGCGAGAAGCGGTGCGGCACGTCGTACTTTCGCACTGCGATCTCGATCTCCATACCAGGGTCGTCGATCTCGCCCAGCACCTCGGTCACGCGGCCCATCGGCTGCGAATACAGCGACGGCGGCTCGGTCAGCTCAATGGCCACCACCTGCCCCACGGTCGCACTCGCAGTCGCGTTTTTTGGCACCATGATGTCTTGCCCGTAACGCTTGTCTTCGGGCGCGACGAGCCAAATACCGCTCTCGTGCAACAGACGCCCGATGATGGGTGTCTTCTTGCGCTCGAGGATCTCAAGCACACGCCCTTCAGGCCGGCCTTTGCGGTCGTAGCGAATGACGCGCGCCTTCACGCGGTCGCGGTGCAAGACCGCGCGCATCTCCTGAGGCGAAAGATAGAGATCAGGCTGGCGGTCATCGCGCAGCAGAAAGCCGTGCCCATCACGGTGACCTTGCACCGTGCCCTCGACTTCGCTCATCAGTTCGGCACCGATGGCTGAAGCGTTTGAAAAATTTGTTTGTTTGATGATATGATCCAAGACTTCCTGAAATGCCCAGGTGGCGGAATTGGTAGACGCACTAGTTTCAGGTACTAGCGGGTAACTCCGTGGAGGTTCGAGTCCTCTCCTGGGCACCAAGACAGAGATAAAAAGACAAAAGGCCTGCACGCAAGTGCGGGCCTTTTTGCTTGCTGGGTGGGGAATGCGAGTTCGTTAAACACGGCCCGCATTATTCGTAGGTTTGCCGTCAAATCGCAAACTTCTTTGCCAGACCATCCGGCCGCAGCTCGTCGTACTCTTCGAACGGCTGGTGGATCCAGGGGCTCGTCGGCAGCAGCTCGACGTAGTAGTCAGGTGTATAGCTCGACACACCTTTTGTCCAGATGACGGCCGAGCGCAGTTCGCTGATGGCCGGCATGCTGCGCAGGCGATCCACCACAGCGCGCAGCGTCACACCCGAGTCAGCCAGGTCATCGACCAGCAGCACACGCCCCGCCAGCTCGCCCTTGGGCAGCGTGATGTACTTGGCCATGTCGAGCCGCCCCTGGATCGTGCCGGCTTCGGCGCGGTAGGAGCTGGTCGACATGATCCCGAGCGGCTTGTCGAACACCCGAGACAGCACATCCCCAGGCCGCAAGCCGCCACGCGCCAGGCAGAGGATCTGATCAAACTGCCAACCCGATGCGTCGATCTTGAGCGCCAACCGCTCAATGAGCATGTGGTACTCGTCCCATGAGACGTAGAGGTGTTTGCCGTCGTCAGTCAGCATGTTCGGCTCCGGTGCTCAGGCTTGATAAGGGTGGCGCAGGAGGATCGTGTGATCGCGATCCGGCCCGGTGGAGACCATGTCGATCGGCGCGCCGATGAACTCCTGCACACGCTCCAGAGACTTGTGCGCGTTCAAGGGCAGCTTGTCCCACTCGGTGATACCGGCGGTCTTTTCTGCCCAGCCCGGGAAGGTGTCGTAGATCGGCACACAGGCTTCAATGTCATCGGCATCCAACGGCAAGATGTCGACACGTTTTCCGTTGAGCTCGTAGCCCACGCAGACCTTGATCTCGGGCAGGCCGTCGAGCACGTCGAGCTTGGTGATGCACAGGCCCGAGATGCCGTTGATGATGATCGAGCGCTTGAGCAGGGCTGCATCCAGCCAGCCGCAACGGCGCGGCCGGCCGGTGACGGTGCCGCGCTCCTGGCCCACGGTCGACAGGTGATGACCCACCGTGCCCGGGGTGTCCATGTCAAGTTCGGTCGGGAACGGGCCACTGCCCACACGCGTGGTGTAGGCCTTGGTGATACCGAGGATGTAGTGCAGCAGATCCGGCCCGACACCAGCACCGGCCGAGGCATTGCCCGCCACGCAATTGCTAGACGTCACATACGGGTAGGTGCCGTGGTCGATGTCCAGCAAGGTGCCTTGCGCGCCTTCGAACAAGATGTTGGCGCCCTGCTTGTGCGCGGTGTAAAGCGTGTAGCCCACGTCAGCCAGCATCGGCTTGAGCTGCTCAGCCACCTTCATGGCATGGTCGAAGATCGGCTGGAACTCCAGTGGCTTGGACTTCAAGTACCCGCTCAACGCAAAATTGTGAAGCTCAAGCAGTTCGCGCAGTTTCTTCGCAAAACGATCCGGGTGCTTAAGGTCTTGCACGCGCAGCGCGCGACGCGCCACCTTGTCCTCGTAGGCCGGGCCGATGCCCTTGCCGGTGGTGCCGATCTTGCCGGCGCCACTTATCTCACGCAGCGCCTCGCGGGCCTTGTCGACTTCCACATGGAAAGGCAGGATCAGCGGGCACGACTCGCTGATGAACAGGCGCGATCGCACTTCGAGGCCGATCGCTTCCAGCCGCTCGATCTCGCTCAGCAGGTGGCTGGGGTCGACCACCACACCGTTACCGATGTAGCACTTCACCCCGTCGCGCATGATGCCCGAAGGGATCAGCTGCAAGGCAGTCTTCACGCCCTTGATGACGAGCGTGTGACCGGCGTTGTGGCCGCCCTGAAAACGCACCACCGCCTGGGCGTGATCGGTCAGCCAATCGACCACCTTGCCCTTGCCTTCGTCACCCCACTGGGTGCCCACCACGACCACGTTGTGGCCGCTGCGCTTCTGTTGCATTGCTGAAAGTCCGTTGCTTTGAAAATTTGGAAAGGCAGCTTCAGAGCGCCCGCACGAGCCATTGCCCGTTCACCGAGGTCAACTCGCGATCACAGGCGAACTCTTCGCCTTCATGTTCATGGCCCGGCAAGATACACACCACCGACTCGCCCTGCTCGCGCAGGCGGCGAATGGCGGCGCGCAAACCCACGTCTTCACCCCAGGCGGCGCGGATCGCCGGCCGCATGACGCGCGGGGGAGTGAGCAGCACGAGTTGCTTCAGGTCCATGCTGAAGCCTGCTGCCGGGCGGTTGCGCCCGAACACGGCACCCACTTCGTCGTAGCGTCCGCCGCGAACAATCGCATCGCAGGAGCCTGCCGCATAAATGGCAAAACGCGCGCCGCTGTAGTACGCATAACCGCTCAGATCGGCCAAGTCGAAGCCGATACGGACACCGGGATAGGTCAACCGCAGGTGTTGTGCAAGCCAAGACAGGTCATCGAGTGCGGCCTTGATCAGCGGGTGGGCCGGCAAGGCGCTTCGAGCGGCCTGCAAGACGTCTTCGCCGCCATAGAGGCGCAGCAAGGCCCGCAAACCCTGCTGGGTGGGCGCTGCAAATTGCGCCGACAAGGCCGCCATCGCAGCCTGATCCTTGGCGGCGAGCGCTGCATAGAGCTGCACGAGCGTCGCCGCATCGACGCTCAAACCGGCCAGCAAGCCACGCACGATGCGCGCATCGCCCATGTCCAGCGTGAGCGAGGTGACACCCGCCCGCTGCAGAGCGTCGAGCGCAAGTTCTTGCACCTCCAGGTCGGCTTCTAGGCCGGCATGGCCGTAGATCTCGGCCCCGAACTGCAGCGGCTCGCGTGTGCCATGCAGGCCATCGGGGCGTGTGTGCAGCACCGGGCCGCAGTAACACAGGCGAGCCACGCCGGTTCGGTTGAGCAAGTGGGCGTCGATGCGCGCCACCTGCGAGGTGCTGTCGGCACGCACGCCCAGGGTGCGGCCACTGAGCTGGTCAACCAGCTTGAAGGTCTTGAGGTCAAGCTCGCGGCCGGTGCCGGAGAGCAGCGATTCAATGTGCTCCAGCAAGGGAGGCATGACCAGTTCGAAACCGTAACCCCGAGCCCCGTCAAGCAGGTCGCGACGGAGTTCCTCGATGCGCCTCGCCTGCGCAGGCAGGACGTCGGCGATGTGCTCGGGCAGCAGCCAAGCAGACGACATGTGAATGACCGGGGGGATTAAAAAAGAGATTGTACCGGCCTGCGTCGGCCGCCGGCACGGCGCTACGGCCAGAGCAGCATCAAGGCCACCAGCCCCACGATCATGCTGCTCAGGCCAACAAAGCGGATCTGCCCGTCACTCAGCTGGACGGCACGCTCAAACACCCGGCGCCAGGCACCCGGGCTCAGAAAAGGCAGAACGCCCTCGATCACGAGCATCAACGCCAACGCGCCCCACAGAAACTCCATGATCGCGCTGCCCCGTCGGGTCACTTCTTGGTGCTGGACGCGCCGCCACCCTCACCGCGCATGGCCCTGAAGAACTCGCTGGACGGGTCGACCACGATCACGTCGGAGCGGCTCTGAAAGCTCGCTCGGTAAGCCTCCAGGCTGCGGTAGAACTTGGCGAACTGCGGGTCGCGACCAAAGGCCTCGGCATACAAGGCGGAAGCCTTGGCGTCGCCATCACCCTTGATTTTTTGCGCGTCGCGGTAGGCGTCGGCCAGGATCACTTCGCGCTGGCGTTCGGCATCGGCGCGAATCTTTTCGGCCTCGGCAAAACCGGTCGAGCGCAGTTCGTTGGCCACACGCTTGCGTTCGGATTCCATTCGGCCATAGACCGAGCCCGTGATGTTGCCAGAGAAGTCGACACGCTTGATGCGCACATCAACGATCTCGATGCCAAACGCCTTGGCCTCGTCGGACAGGCGGTTGCGCACACCCTGCATGACATTGTCGCGGTCAGTCGAGAGCATTTCCTGCACGGTGCGCTTGGTCACCTCTTCATTGAAGGCCCCCTGCACGATCGGGCTCAGGCGCGCTTCGACGTTGCGCATGTCGGTGCCGTTATTGCGGATGAACTGGCGGGGGTCGATCACCCGCCACTTCACCAACCAGTCGATCACCAGGCTCTTTTTCTCGGCCGTGAAAATCGGCCGCGTTTCCGGGCTGTCGAGCGTTTGCACCCGGCGATCCAGGAAGACCACATTCTGGAAAGGCGGCGGCAGCTTACCCTTCAGGCCGGGCTCGGATATGACTTCCTTGATCTGCCCTAGCGCATAGACCACAGCAAACTGCCGCTGGTCAACGATAAACAGCGTGGAGTAGACCAGCATCAGCACGACGATGACGCCGATCGCGATTGTTCCGATTCGATTCATGATTTTGTGGCCTCAATCTCAACGTGCGTCGCGGTCGCGGCTGCGTTGCCCGTCGCGCAAGCGAATGTCTGCGTTGCCTGAACCCACGGAGCTGGGTTCGGGCGCTGGTGTTGCCGGGGCGACGCTGGTTGCTGGCGCGGCAGCCGATTGCTGGATCAGCTTGTCCAGCGGCAGGTACAACAGGTTGGAATTGGCGCGGCTGTCGACCATGACCTTGCTCACATTGGAGTAAATCTGCTGCATGGTGTCGATGTAGATACGGTCGCGGGTGACGCCGGGGGCCTTCTGGTACTCGGCCAACACGCGGTTGAAACGCTGCGCATCACCCTCGGCCCGCGCCACCACGCGCGCCTTGTAAGCCTCGGCCTCTTCGTTGAGGCGCGCGGCGCTGCCCTTGGCCTTGGGAATCACGTCGTTGGCATAAGCCTGGCCCTCGTTCTTGGCTTTTTCGCGGTCGGCGGTGGCGCGAAAGGCGTCATCAAATGCCGCCTGCACCTGTTCTGGTGCCTGCACGCTGCCCACGTTGACGTTGACAATCAGAATGCCGGCGTTCAGGCGGTCAAGCTGCGCCTGTATCGATTTCATGAGGTCGGTCGAAATGGCATCACGCTGTTCGTACAGCACCGAATCCATCGTGCTCTTGCCCACGATTTCACGCACCGCCGACTCAGCAGCCTGCACTACCGCATCGTCAGGGTTCTTGTTCTCGTACATATAGGCCCGCGCATCCTTTAGTCGGTACTGCACGGTGAAGCGTATGTCGACGATGTTTTCGTCTTTGGTCAGCATCGACGATTCGCGCAAGCCCGTGGCCTGGGCCACCGTGTTGCGCCCCACTTCGACCGAGCGCAGTTGCGTCACCGCCACCACCTCGCTGCCCTGGAAGGGGTACGGAAAGCGCCAGTTAAAACCGGCGTCCACCGTGTGGCTGTATTTGCCGAACGAGGTGACAACCGCCTGCTGGCCTTCCTGCACGATGAAAAAGCCGCTGGCCGCCCAGATCAGCGCCACCACGCCCGCAACCAAGCCGATGCCGATGCCGGCGCTCTTCATGTCGGGCTGGAAGTTGGGGCCGCCACTGCCACCGCCCCCTGTTCCGTTGGGCCGCTGCCCACCCTTGCCACCGAAGAGGCCGCTGAGCTTGCGGTTGAAATCGCGCCAGAGTTCGTCGAGGTCGGGTGGCCCGTCGCCGCGCCCACCGGTGTTCAGGACGATCTCGGGGTGGTGGCTCAGGCGACGGCGTGCCGTCAGCCCGAGGCCGCCGATCAAGGCCCACACGGCAGTTGCTACGTCGGATGCCCGCGCGGCAAGGTCTTTAGGCTTGGGAGGGGTAACGCTCATGGTCATGGAGGTGTCAGAGTTGTCTTCTGTGCGCCGAATCAAAAGTTTCATCGGGGGAGTCTTCCAGCGAGGCAGGAGGTGAGGCCATCTCGGCTGGGTTCAAGTCGGTGGGGCGGTTTGCCGTCACTGCGGCCGACAGCAGGCGCCGCAGTTCAACCACGCCCGTGCCATGCAACGCGCTCACAAAGACCCGGGGCACGCGCACGCCGGCATCCAGCTCCAGCACGTCGCTTGCGAGCTGCGGGCGCTGCGATTCGGCCAGATTATCGAGCTTGTTGTAGACCAAGATTTGCGGGATGGCATCGGCGCCGATGTCGCGCAACACACGCTGCACTTCGGCCATCTGCTCGTCAAGCACCGGGCTGGCAGCATCGACCACATGCAGCAGCAAGTCGGCCTCGGCCGCTTCCTGCAAGGTGGCCTCAAAGGCTTCGACCAGCTTGTGCGGGAGGTCGCGAATGAAACCCACCGTGTCAGAGAGAGAAACCGATCGGCCGACATCCTCAAGGTAAAGCTGGCGCGTGGTGGTGTCGAGTGTGGCGAACAGCTGGTCGGCGGCATAAGCGCGTGATTTGACCAATGCATTGAACAGCGTCGACTTGCCGGCATTGGTGTAGCCCACCAGCGAGACGCGGAAGGTGCCACTTCGTTCGCGCGATTTGCGCTGCGTGCCACGCTGGCGCTTGACGCGCACGAGACGCTCTTTCACTGTCTTGATGCGTTCGCCGATCATGCGGCGGTCGAGTTCGATCTGCGCTTCACCGGGGCCACCACGGTTGCCAATGCCTCCGCGTTGGCGCTCCAGGTGGCTCCAGCGACGCACCAGGCGGGTCGACAGGTATTGGAGGCGCGCCAACTCCACCTGCAGCTTGCCTTCGTGGCTTTGCGCGCGGGCGGCAAAGATCTCGAGGATCAGCATGGTGCGATCGGCCACGGCCACACCCAAGTGGCGCTCCAGGTTGCGCTGCTGCGCTGGAGACAAGACTTGATCGAAGAGCACGGCCTCGGCTTGGTGACCAAGCACCAGGGCCTTGATTTCATCGGCCTTGCCGGAGCCCACAAAAAGCGCCGGGTCGGGAGCTTTGCGTCGCGCGATGACACGTGCCACCGGGTTGTCGCCTGCCGATTCGGCCAGCAAGGCCAGCTCATCAAGGCTGGCATCGAAATGCGCTCTGCCCCCGAAATCAACGCCAACCAGAATGGCACGGGGGAAGTCGCCCGCCACGGGCGTGGCGGTGGGTGCCGCTGCAGTCAAGTTAGGTACCGCCTCGGCTGTTGCCGCTGTGGCTTCAGGTCTGCTCCGGCGCTTCGGCGGCGTGGAAATTCACCGCGCGGCCAGGCACCACCGTGGAGATCGCGTGCTTGTAAACCATCTGGGTCACGGTATTGCGAAGCAACACCACGTATGGGTCAAACGACTCGATGTGACCTTGCAGTTTGATGCCGTTCACAAGGTAGATCGACACCGGAACGTGCTCCTTGCGAAGCAGGTTCAGAAACGGGTCTTGTAGAAGCTGCCCTTTGTTGCTCACGATATGCTCCGTGATGGAAAGTGAATGAGGCTGGCACGTTAACACAGCACTGTGCGGCCATGCCGCAAGAGCCACCAATGCACTTAGTCTTTGTCGGCGAAGGGGTTCTTCGACGAGCGCATCTCAATGCGCAGGGGCGTGCCGACCAACTTGAAGTGCTCGCGAAAGCGCGCCTCCAGGAAGCGTTTGTAGACGTCGGTCACGTGTTCCAGAGAGTTGCCGTGGATCACGATCAGCGGCGGGTTCATGCCGCCCTGGTGCGCGTAACGCAACTTGGGGCGGAAGGCACCGGCGCGCTTGGGCGTCTGAAACTCCACCGCTTCTTGCAGCAAGCGTGTCAGCACTGGTGTGCTCATCTTGCGGGTGGCCGAGGCATGCGCGTCGGCGATCGCCTGCCACACCGGGCCCAGGCCCTGGCGCTTGAGGGCAGAGATGCGCAGCACCGCAGCAAACTTCAAGAAGGCCAGACGTGCGGCGATCGAGCGCTCCAGCGTTTCGCGCTGGTAGTCGTCGATCGCGTCCCACTTGTTGATCGCGATCACGACGGCGCGCCCGCTCTCCAAGATGTAGCCGGCAATGTGCGCATCTTGTTCGGTCACGCCCTGGGTCGCATCGAGCAACAACAGCACTACGTCGGCGCTCGCGATCGCCTGCAAGGTCTTGACCACTGAAAATTTCTCAATGGCCTCAAAGACCTTGCCCTTGCGGCGCAGGCCGGCGGTGTCGATCAACTCGAACTTTTGGCCGTGGCGCTCAAAAGGCACGGTGATGGCATCTCGCGTCGTGCCGGGCTGGTCAAAGGCCACCAGCCGCTCTTCGCCCAGCCAAGTGTTGATGAGGGTCGACTTGCCCACGTTCGGGCGGCCGGCCACCGCGAGACGGATCGGTGCGTCTTCCTGCAGGTCTTCGCTTGTTTCGTCGGGCTCAAAGCCTTCGAGCACGGCATCGAGCAGGCTGCGAATGCCTTGCCCGTGCGCCGACGAGATGGGGTGAGGCTCGCCCATGCCCAGCTCGTACAACTCACCCAGCAGCGGCGAGTCAACCATGCCTTCCGCCTTGTTGGCAGCGAGGAACACCTTCTTGTTGACCGAGCGCAGGTAGCGCGCAATGTCGTGGTCTTGCGCTGACACGCCGGTGCGAATGTCGACCACGAAGATCACCGCATCGGCCTCGGCCACGGCCTGCCGCGTCTGCTTGGCCATTTCCTTGACGATGCCGGTTGAGCTGTCGGGCTCGAAGCCCCCGGTGTCGATGACGATGAACTCGCGGTCGGCCAGCCGGCCATCACCATAGTGCCGGTCGCGGGTGAGGCCAGCGAAGTCGGCCACGATGGCGTCGCGACTCTTGGTCATGCGGTTGAACAGGGTGGACTTGCCCACGTTGGGGCGGCCGACCACCGCAATGACGGGTTTCATGGGGTTCCGTGTGGGTTATTCAGGGCGGAAGGCAAACAGCCCACCGTCCCGAGTGACGACAAGCAGCGTCAAACCCGACGCCACCGGGGGCACCAGGATCGGTGTGCCGTCGGTGGGCAGGCGCAAGACCGCTTCACCGGTGTCGCGCGCGAACCAGTGCACCATGCCTTCAAGATCGCCCAGCACAAAAGCCTTGCCCACGGCCAATGGCGCGGTCAGGTTGCGGTACAGGAGCTTTTCGACCGTCCAGGCGACCGTGCCCTCGCTGGTGCGCCACGCGGTCAGTCGATCTGAGGCATCCACACCCGCGACCATCTGCGCGTCGGCACCCAAGCCGCTCACGCCACCGGCGTTGCGGGTCCACACCACGTTGCCGCGTTCGGCGTTGACGCAGGCCACGGCCGACTGGTAGGCGCGGGCGCAGATGACATCGCCGATGCGGGTTGACGGGCCCACCAGGTCGGCAAGACGCTCAATCTCGTTGGTGCCGCGCGGCGAGGCCAAGGTGGCCTCCCAGCGCAGCGTGCCACGCAAGGGGTCGAGCCCGGCCAGCTTAGGCCCCTGGCCCACCAGCAGGGTGTCTTTGAAAGGCGCAAGCACGCCGGGGCTGGCCAGCGTGAGGGCATCGTTAGGGCGCTTGTACGTCCACAGCAGGCGGCCATCGAGTGCGTCGAAGGCATGCACGCTGCGGTCCACGGCCAACACGAATACCCGCTCGCCAGCGACCAGGGGTGCTGTCACCACAGGTGAAGGCAATTGCTTGCGCCACAGTGGCTTGCCGCCGTCGAGCGTGACCAGTTCGTTGTCGCGCGTCACCACGCTTGCAAAGCGGCCGTCGCTGCCCACGCCGGCGCTGAGCTTGTCGCCGACCTCGGTGCGCCACAGTGGGCGTCCGGTGTCGGCCTGCAGCGCCATCACCGTTCCCGCGTCGTCGGCCACGGTGAAGGTGCCGCCATTCACGGCCACGGCCAGCGGAAACTTCACGCTGCCCATGCTTTGTTTCCAAACCTCGCGGCCACTCACCTTCGGCGCCAGAGGCTCGAGTGGCGTGGGATCAGGCTTGGGTGTGCCAGCACAACCGGCCAGGATCAGGCCGAACAGCGCTAACGCGGCCGGGCGGCGCAGAAGTAGCTTCGCGCTCAAACTCATTTGCCGGCTCCGGCGCTGGCGGCCGTCTTGGGCGTTTCGGCCTCGGGCGAGGCGCCGAGCACCGACAGCTTGGCTTCGACCACACGACGGTATTCGAGCGTTTCATCGAGGGCTTTCCAGGCCTGGGCATACGCGGTCTTGGCTTCGTCTGTCTTGCCTTGGGCCAGCAGCACATCGCCACGGCGGTCGGCCGCGAGGCCAGCAAACTCCTTGGCCGTGACACCATCGAGTTGCTTCAATGCTTCGTCGTACTTCTTGTCATCAAGCAGCAACCCGGCCAGGCGCAGGCGTGCGAGCGTGCGGTATTCGGTTTCGCTCGCGTTCTCACTGGCCCAGGCAAGGCTGGCACGTGCCGCATCGGCCTGGCCCTTGTCGAACTGCAGCTTGGCGGCCAGCAAGGCGGCCTGCTGGGTGTAGCCCGTGCCGGGGAAACGTTCTTTCATGTCGGCAAAGACACGTGCGGTCTTGTCGACGTCGCCGGCCTGCGCCGCCTTGTCGAGCTCTTCATACAGTGCACCCGCCTTGACGGCCTGATCCTGCTTCCAGTTGTTCCAGACCGTCCAGCCGACAAAGCCGCCCAACACCAGGATCAGCACCCAGGTGATGAGGTTGCCGTACTGCTTCCAGAAGGCTTTGAGCTGGTCGAGTTGTTCTTGTTCTTCGAGGTCGAGGTGCGTGGCCATGGCGTAAGAGCTTTCAGACGAATCGGGGATTATGCGTTGAGCAGTTGAGCGGCCCACTCGCCCGCCTGGGCCAGCGGCAGGCTGCGCTGGGCGACGTCGGGGTTGCGCAGCGACTTGACTGCCACTTCCCCACGCGCCAGCTCGTCGTCGCCGAAGATCAGCGCGTAGCGGGCGCCGCTGGAGTCGGCGCGTTTGAACTGCGCCTTCATGCTGTGGCTGCCGGCGTGCATCAGCACCGAAACACCGCCCGCGCGCAGCGCTTCGATGGTGGCCATGGCCTGCGGCAGCAGTTTGGCGTTGGGCAAGACGGCATAGGCCACCGGGGTGACCACGGGAGCTTGCACACCCGCTTCTTCGAGCAGCAAGAGCAGCCGCTCGATGCCCAGCCCCCAACCGACGGCCGGTGCGCTCTTGCCGCCGAGCCGCTCGATCAGCGCGTCGTAGCGCCCACCGCCACACACCGTGCCTTGTGAGCCCAGGCGCTCGGTCACCCACTCGAACACAGTGAGGTTGTAGTAGTCCAGGCCGCGCACCAGACGCGGGTTGATGCGGTATTCGAGACCGGCTGCGTCAAGCACGTCACGCACGGCTTGCAAGTGGGCGAGCGAGGCTTCGCCCAGAAAGTCCATCAACTTGGGTGCGGCTTCGACCACCGCCTGCATGGCCGGGTTCTTGGTGTCGAGAATGCGCAGCGGGTTGCTGTGCAGGCGGCGTTTGGCCTCTTCGTCCAGCAGGTGGGCGTGCGCTTCCAAGTGGGCGATCAAGGCTTGGCGGTGGGCCAGGCGCTCGGCAGGTTGGCCCAGCGAGTTGAGCTCCAGACGCACATCGCGCCCTTCCACCAGGCCCAGCTCGCGCCACAGGGCGCGGCACAGCAGGATCAGCTCGGCGTCAACGTCGGGGCCGGCAAAACCCATCGCCTCGGCGCCGACTTGGTGAAACTGGCGATAGCGGCCCTTTTGCGGGCGCTCGTGGCGAAACATCGGCCCGATGTAGTACAGCCGCTTGCCACCATCGTGCAGCAGCGAATGTTCGGTCACCGCGCGCACCACCCCGGCCGTGGCCTCGGGGCGCAGGGTGAGCTTGTCGCCGTTCATCGAGTCTTCGAACGAATACATCTCCTTCTCGACGATGTCGGTCACCTCGCCCAGGCCACGCACGAAGAGTGCGGTGGGCTCAACGATGGGCGTGCGAATGTTGGCGTAGCCGTAGCGCGCCATCAGCGAGCGCAGTTTGTCTTCGAGCCACACCCAGCGCGCCGAGTCGGGCGGCAAGATGTCGTTCATGCCTTTTACGGCTTGCAAAGAGGTGTTGTTGTCAGCCATAGGAAGAATGTGTTGGACGGGGTGCACGCAAGAACCACCCGTTCGGGCTGAGGTGTTGCAGCCTGGTGCGTGCGCAGGCCGTGCAAGGCTTCGATACCTCAGCCCGAACGATTTTTATGTTGCGGTCGCGGTCGAATGCAGTGCTGTGGCCGAGCCGTAGCGCTTTTCGATGTAGTTCTCGACCAGCGCCTGGAACTCTTGCGCAATCGCCGGGCCGCGCAAGGTGAGCGCCTTTTCGCCGTCGATGAACACCGGGGCGGCCGGCGCTTCACCATTGCCGGGCAGGCTGATGCCGATGTCAGCGTGCTTGCTTTCACCCGGGCCGTTGACGATGCAGCCCATCACCGCCACCTTCATCTTCTCGACACCCGGGTAGCGCGCCCGCCACACGGGCATTTGGGCACGCAGGTAGTCGTCGATCTGCTTGGCCATCTCCTGGAAAGTGGTGCTGGTGGTGCGGCCACAACCCGGGCAGGCGGTGACGCTGGGGTTGAACGAACGCAAGCCCAGCGACTGCAGGATTTCGAGCGCCACCACCACCTCTTGGGTGCGCGCCTCGCCCGGCTGCGGCGTGAGCGAGACGCGGATGGTGTCGCCGATGCCCTCTTGCAGCAGCAAGGCCAATGCCGCGGTGGACGCGACCGTGCCCTTGGTGCCCATGCCGGCTTCGGTGAGCCCGAGGTGAAGCGCGTAGTCGCAGCGCTTGGCAAGCGCGCGATAGACCGACACGAGATCCTGCACGCCCGACATCTTGCAAGACAGCACGATCTGCTCGGCGCTCAGGCCAACCTCTTCGGCGCGCCGGGCCGACTCGATGGCCGAGGTGATGATGGCGCGGTACATGATCTGCTGGGGCAAATGAGGCTCGGCCAGCTTGCCGTTGTCGTCCATCATCTGGGCGAGCAGCTCCTGATCGAGGCTGCCCCAGTTGACGCCGATGCGCACCACCTTGTTGTACTTGGCTGCCACCTCGACCATTTGCGCAAACTGACGATCGCGTTTGTCGCCCTTGCCTACGTTGCCGGGGTTGATGCGGTACTTGGACAAGGCTTCGGCGCAAGCCGGATAGTCGCTCAACAGGCGGTGGCCGTTGTAATGGAAGTCGCCGACCAGCGGCACGTCGATGCCCATCCGGTCAAGCTGCTCGCGGATGTGCGGCACCGCTTCAGCGGCCTCGGGCGTGTTGACGGTGATGCGCACCAGCTCGGAGCCGGCCACCGCCAGCTCCTTGACCTGAATCGCGGTGCCGATCACGTCTACCGTGTCGGTGTTGGTCATCGACTGCACACGCACCGGTGCGTCGCCGCCGATGGTGACGATGCGCGAACCCCAGCGCACGGCCGCTTGGCGCGAGCGGCGCTTCGCGGGCACGGCGGGTTCGATGAAATCGGAAAGAGCTGTGTGTTCGAGGGTCATGCCAATCACCTGAGTTCGACCTTGGCCACGTTGTCGCGCGTGGGCGTCAAGAGCACAGGTTTGCCCTTGAACGACACCTGCGTAGCCGAGGCGTTGCCGATTCTCACCCGCAGGGGCGATTCCCCGTCCAGGCCCACGGTTTCTCCCGACTGCAACATGCGCGAGAGCAAGGTCGACCCGCGCCCGTCAATCACTTCCACCCACGACTCGGCGCTGGTACGCAACAACAGCACACCGGTGGCTCCAGCCGGGCTCGCGACCACCTGCGAAGCCTCAAGAGCAGGAGCGAAGGCGGGGGTCGACACCACAGCAGCAGCTTCGGTCACGCTCGATGCGGCGAGCGCCGGCGCAAAGGCAGGCTCGACAACCAGCGGCGCCGAGCTCAGAGCCGGCAGAGGCTCGGTCACCACATTGGGTTGCTGCGAAAGTTCGCCGATCCAACCCGCGGGCAATAGATACATCGCCACGCTGGCCAGCACCAGGAGCGCCGCGCCCAACACGATCGGGCTCTTCATGAACTGCAGATCGTTCGGCACGCGCCGCCCAGGGCGATCGCGAAACGGGGCGTTCAAGCCAAGACCCATGTGCGCCAAGCTTTGCTCCACCGGCTGGGGCAACAAGGCCAGCACCGGTGCGGCATCGATCTTCAGCGAGCGGCACACCGTCTGCGCCAGTGCCCGGGTGAAGGTGGCCCCGGGAAGTTCGTCAAAACGATCACTCTCCAGCAGCTCCAGCTTGCGCGGTGCGACCTTGATCGAGGTGGCCAACGCGGCGATGTGCAGACCCTTGGCGACGCGAGCCTGCTTGAGCAGGCCACCTGCGGTCAGGGCTGCTTGCTGCGGCTCACTCGGCGGCACATCACTCATTGAACTGGCCTCGATCAAACGCAGCCGACTCGCGCGACTGGGGGAAACGGTTGCGCAGCTGCAGACCATATTCATTGGCCGCCTGGCGGTTACCAAGCTTCATCTCGATGCGGGCGGCCAGCCACAACGTCTGCGCGTTCGACTGGTTGGCCACCGAGTTGACGCGGCGCATGTGAAAACGTGCCCGCTCCAGCTCGCCGCGGCGCAGCAGCACCTCAGACAGGTTCACCGCAGTGACAGGGTTCGCCGGGTCGAGTTCGTAGGCCCGGGTCAGCGTGCCTTCGGCTTCGATCCAGCGGCCGGCGCGGGCTTCGCAAACACCGGTGGTCAACAGCGTCCGAACCGTGCCCGCGTACTGCGGCATCGCCAGGGCCTTGCGGAACAGGGCCTCAGCTTCGTCATACCTTTTCTGCTGACACAGATGCCAGCCATAGTTGTGCATGCTGTCGCCGTCACTCGGGTCGATCTGCAGCGCGCGTCGGAAACTTTCTTGCGCCAGCACGTCGTCGCCGAGGCCACCGTAGATCAGACCGCGCAGGTTGTAGGCCGCGCCCAGATTGGGATTCACCGCGAGCGCCTGCTTGACCTCATCGAGCGCGGTTGTCAGCTGACCACGGGCGTAATACCCGCTCGCGAGCTCCATGCGCACGCTGGCTCGCTTGCTGGAGGCAGTTTCGTCGGAGGCGGTGACACGGTCGGGCGTCCCACCCGTTGGTTGCGGCGGCAAGGCACAGGCCGCCAGCAGACAAATGAACACCCAGCAAACGGCGGTGGCCCACGAGCGACTGCGTCCCAAGGTCATGAAGTTTTCTCCGGCGGGATGGTTGCGGTGTCTGGAGTCTTGCGGTGAATCTGGATCGGCGCTCGCGTCATGCGCTGGGCGACGTTGGTGCGGTCTTGCACCTCGCCGGCCAACTGGCCGCAGGCCGCTGCGATGTCGTCGCCGCGTGTTTTGCGAATG
>JBBRFR010000044.1:0-15963 GCA_038241485.1 Burkholderiales bacterium | reverse complement strand
CTGGGGGGGCTCAATTTTTCAGCGTCTTGCCCATGCGCACCGCGTCGGCCACACCCTGGTAGTAGCCGGGGCGCCGCTCCACCACCTCGAAGCCGTGGTGGCGGTAGAAGGCGGCCGCGCCGGCGTTGTCGGAGCGCGCCTCCAGCCGCAGGCTGGTGATGCCGGCGACACGCGCCGTCAGCTCCAGCCAGGCGAGCAAGGCGCTGCCCACACCTTGGCGGCGGCAGCGCGGCTGGGTGGCGAGCAGCTGCACATGGGCGTGCTCGTCGCCATAGCTCATGATCGCGAAGCCCAGCAGGTCGGGGCCCCGCCGCGCCACCACCACGTTGGTGTCGGCATCGGCCATGCTGTTCATCACCCGGTGCGGTGTCCAGCGCCACTCCAGCCCCTGCTCGATGGCGCGCCGCGACAGCGCGGCAATCACCACGGCGTCGGCCGGCACGGCCAGGCTGATGTCGCTTTCGGTGATCATGGATCTGCATTCTGGGCCCTGGAGGGCCGAGGCGACTATGCGGGGCGCTTGCAGCTGCCGCTGTACACGCCACAGGGTTTCACCGGCGCCGCACGCCGCGCCGCTCGCGCCGGCGGCGGCATCTTCAATCCACCGTAGCGCCTGAGTCCTTCACCACCTTGGCCCACTTGGTGATTTCGACTTTCTGATACGCGGCCAGCTCAGCCGCTGTGCCGCCGCCGGGCTCCAGGCCGATGGCCAGCAGCTTCTGCGAGATCTCGGGCGATTTGAGGATGCGGCTCACTTCGGCCTGCAGCTTGTCGACGATGGGCGCGGGCGTGTTGGCGGGTGCGAACAGCGCAAACCACGACACCGCTTCGAAGCCCGGCAGGCCCTGCTCGGCCAGGGTCGGGATCTCGGGCGCGGCGGCCGAGCGTTTGGCCGAGGTCACCCCCAGCGCACGCAGCTTGCCGTCTTTCACCAGCGGCAGGCTGGAAGGCATGTTGTCGAACATCATGGTCACTCGGCCACCGAGCAGGTCAGGGATGGCGCTGGCGCGGCCCTTGTACGGGATGTGCTCCATGTCGATGCCGGTCATGGTCTTGAACAACTCACCCGACACATGGATCGAGGTGCCCGCGCCCGACGAGGCGAACGTCATCTTGCCGTCCTTCTTGCCCAGGGCAATGAAGTCTTTCAGGTTCTTGGCCGGCACGTCGGGGTGCACCACCAGCATGTTGGGCGTGGACGCCAGCAGCGTGATGGGGGTGAAGTCTTTCACCATGTCGTAGGGCATCTTCTTGTACAGCGCACCGTTGATCGAGTGCGTGCCCACCGTGCCCACCACCACGGTGTAGCCGTCGGGGGCGGCCTTGGCCACCGAGTCGGCGCCGGTGTTGCCGCCGGCACCGGGCTTGTTGTCGACGATCACCGACTGGCCCCAGGCCGCCTGCAGCCGCTCGCCGATCAGGCGCGCCAGGATGTCGGGTGCGCCGCCGGTGGTGAAGGTCACCACGATGTGGATGGGTTTGTTGGGGTAGGTGGCTTGTGCGTGCGCGCTGCCCATGGCCGCCAGGGCCAGTGCGGCGATGGTGAGGTGCTTGCTCCAGGTCTTCAGCATGTCGTGTCTCCTGTTTTGTAGGTGAGAGAAAAACTCAGTGTTGCCACGGCCCCAGCTTGTCGATCAGCTTGGCGCGCCGTGACAGCCACCAGCCATAAGGGTTGAGCCAGTGTGAAAAGCGCTCTGCCACCGGCTCGGCCGAGCGCAGCGCAGTCAGCGCCTTCACCGGCCAGTTGGGTTCTTCGAGCGCCTGGCGTGCAATCGCCACCAGGTCAGCCTGGCCGTCTTGCAGCACTTGCTCGGCCTGCTGTGCATCGACGATCAAGCCGACCGCCATGGTGGCAATGCCAGCCCCTTCGCGCACCGCCTGCGAGTAGGGCAGCTGGAAGCCGTAGCCACGCGGTACCGCCGAGGCGGTGGGCGAGGTGGTGATGCCGCCCGACGAACAATCGACCACGTCGACGCCGATGCGCTTGAGCTCTTTGGCGAAGGCGATGCTGTCGTCGATCGTCCAGCCGTTCTCCACTGCGTCGACCGAGGAGATGCGCACGAACATCGGTAGCACCTGGGGCCACACTTCGCGCAGGATCGTGGCCACCTCCAGTGGCAGACGCATGCGGGCGGCGCGGTCGCCGCCATAGGCGTCACTGCGCTGGTTGGTGATGGGCGAGAGAAACGAGTGCATCAGGTAGCCGTGTGCGCAATGCAACTCCAGCACCTCGAAGCCGGCCCGCAGCGCGCGCTCGGCGGCGAGGCGAAAGTCGCGTTTGAGCAGCTCAATGTCGGCGAGTGTCATCTCGCGTGGCATCAGCCAGCCCGGCTCGACCGCGACCGCGCTCGGGGCCACCACGCTCCACGGGTGTTCGCCGCGCGAATTGTCGCTGCCGTTCATCGGGCCGTTGCCGTGCCAGGGCCGCTGCATGCTCGCCTTGCGCCCCGCGTGCGCGAGCTGAATGCCGGCGGCCGCGCCATGCTGTTTGAGGAAGGCGGCGATGCGCGCCAGTGGCTCCAGCTGGCCGTCGTGCCACAGGCCCAGGTCGCCGTGGCTGATGCGCCCCTGTGGCTGCACCGCAGTGGCTTCCACGATCACCAGGCCCGCGCCACCGAGCGCAAAGCGGCCCAGGTGCACCAGATGGAAGTCGCTCGCCACGCCGTCGATGGCCGAGTAGGTGCACATCGGGGCGATCACCGTGCGGTTGGGCAGCGTGAGGCCACGCAAGGTGAGGGGTTGCAGCAATCGCGGTGTCGTCACGGCAGGCTCGGAGGGGAGTGAACGGGCACTGGCCATTCTTTGCGCATTGTTCGGCGCTGTCACTCAAGGACTTCCATGCCCCGCCCTGTCATGCAGGTGACACGTGAAAGCCGGGTCGTGACCCAACGCACGCAGATGCCGTTTCCATTCGAACGGGCATGCAAAAACGCTGGCGCGAGGGGCTATCTTGCCCTGACGATAGCGGCTTCCGTGGCCGTTCTCACCGATGAATCTTGACCATGCACCCTGAACCACAAGCCTTTGGCGCGCTGCAGCCCGCACGTGCCATCGATGCTTTGTATGAAGAAGCTGCGCGCGAGCTCGACTCCATCGGCTACCTCTGCTGGGACGGCGCCGCCAGCTTGTACGCATCGCCGCAGGCCCTGGCCATCTTGGGTCAAGCGCATGACGCCGAGCTGACGCTGCCAAGCCTGCATGCCCTGGTGCGGCGCAGCCGCCATGCCGAGCTGCTGGCACGCTGGCGCGATGCGCTGGCCGCACGCCTGCGCCGCATCGAGATGGAGCTGCCCTGTGTGTTGAGTGGGGGTGCCATGCGCCAGGTGCGCGCGGTGGCCGTGATCGAATACCACGAGGGCGGCGGGCTGCGCCAGGTGGTGGCCGCGCTGCAAGACACGAGCTCGCGCAGCCAGCTGGCCAGCGCCTTGTCTGACGCCGAGGCCCGGCTCGACGAAGCCCAGCAAATGGCCAACTTCGGCTACTGGGAGTGGGACTTCGGCGCTCGCCGCGCGAGTTATTCGGCCGAGGCGCTGCGCATCGTCAACCTGAGCGCCGATGCATCGGCCGATCTCGATCAACTCACCGCCCTCATTCCCGCCGACCAACGCGCGGGCATCGTCGAGCTGTTTGAACAAGCGGTGCGCCAGCGCCTGACTTCGCTGCGGTATGACTACCACGTCGACGCCGCAGGTGTGCGCCGCGAGCTGCACGGCCGCGCCAAGCTGGTGTATGACCGCCACGGCGCGCCGCAGCGCCTGCTGGGCACCATTCAAGACGTGACCGAGCTGCGCGACTACCGCCGCCAGGTGCACTCGCTCGCCTTCTTCGACCCGGTGACCGCGCTGCCCAACCGCAGCGGTCTGCTCGACCACATGCAGCGGACGCTGACCCACGGCAATGCGCCGGCCGAGTTCGGCATGCTGATGCTGGGGCTCGACCAGTTCAAGAAGGTCAACGACTCGCTCGGCCACGCGGCCGGCGACGAGCTGCTCAAGCGAGTGGGCGAGCGCCTCTCGCAGTCGATGCGCGAGACCGACATCGTGGCGCGCCTGGGTGGTGACACCTTTGCCGTGCTGGTGCCCGAAGTGCGCCAGGCCGACGCACTGGCGCGGGTGGCGAGCAAGCTGCTGCTGGCGCTGTCGGCGCCGTTCAACCTCAACGACGCCGACGTGTTCCTCACCGCCAGCATCGGCGCAGCGCTCTACCCGAGCGACGGCCACGACGCCGAATCGCTGCTGCAGCACGCCGACGCCGCGCTCTCGCACGCCAAGGCGCGCGGGCGCAACAACGTGCAGTTCTATTCGCCGCAGCTCACCGCGCAGGCCTCACACCGCTTGACGCTGGAGAGCGAGCTGCGCCGCGGTGTCGAGCGGCGCGAGCTGTTGTTGCATTACCAACCCAAGTTCGAGTTGGGCACGCATCGCCTGGTGGGCGCCGAAGCGTTGATGCGCTGGTGCCAGCCGCAGCGCGGCATGGTCTCGCCAATGAGTTTCATTCCGCTGGCCGAAGAAACCGGCCTGATCGTGCGCATGGGCACCTGGGCCTTGCACGAAGCCTGCGCTGCCGTGGTGGCCTGGAACCGCCAGCGCGCCGAGCCATTGAAGATTGCCGTCAACCTGTCGGCACGCCAGTTCGGTGAAGGCACCGATCTGGTGGAGACCGTGCACGGCGCGCTCACCGCCACCGGCTGCCAGCCGCAGTGGCTGGAACTCGAGATCACCGAAAGCCTGCTGCTCGACGGCAGCGACGGTGTGCGCCAAAGCCTCGAGGCCTTGGCCGCCATGGGGATCACGATTGCGATTGACGACTTTGGCACGGGCTATTCGGCGCTGGGCTACCTGACCCGGCTGCCGGTGCAAACGCTGAAGATCGACCGCAGTTTTGTGTCTGACCTGCCGCACAACAGCCGCAGCGCCGAGCTGGTGAAAGCCATCGTCTCGGTCGGCCGCAGCCTGAACATGGTGCTGGTGGCCGAAGGGGTCGAAACACCCGAGCAGGCGGCTTACCTGCACAGCGTGGGCTGCCACCTGGCGCAGGGCTATCTGTTCAGCCGGCCCGTCGAGATGGCGGCCTTCGACAAACTGTTGGTGAGCCCCTGACAGCGACTTCTCTGCGGCGGCCTCCATGTGGCCCCCGAGTCGTCTGCTTGTGGATAAAGAAGAGGGGGTGCCTACCCTACTCCGCGAGCACCGCTTCGACCTGGATGCGCAACACCACATCCATCTTGAAACCATAGTCCTTGCCGGCGTCGATGCCGAAGTCGGCGCGGTTGATGGTGGTGATGGCGTCGGCACCACACCAATCGCGCTTGTAGAGCGGGTGTGGCATGCACTTGAAGCTGTTGAGGGTGAGCGTGACGGGTTGGGCCATGCCGTGCAGCGTGAGCTCGCCCACCACGCGCGAGGGCGCGCCGCTCACAAAACCTTCGAGCCGCCCGGTGTAGCGCGCCTGCGGGTACTTGGCGGTGTCGAACAGGTCGGGCTCGCGCGCCTTGCTGTTCATGATGTCGAGGCCGAAGTCGATGCTGGTCATGTCGATGGTGTAGGTGGCTGGGGCGGCGCTGGCCAGGCTGGTGGCCAGGCCGATCAGTGCAAGGGTCAACAGTTTTTTCATCGGCTTGTGCATGTTTGGTGGGCGCGTCATTTACGAGCCAGTCAAAAAACCTGTCAAGCCCAGCCGCTACGATGCGCGCAGCCATGAATCTGCCATTCGACTTGCCAGCCCTTGAAATTGCACTGCGTGCCGGCTTGGTCACGCTGATGTTGTTCGCGGCCGCCCTCGTGTTGCGCGAGCACCTGCGCTCGCTGCCGGCTCGCCTGGCCGTTGCGCTGGCGGTGGGAGTGGCGGCATATGCGCTGCAGTCGGCGCCGGGGTTCCAGAGCTGGCCGCCGGGCTGGCGCGCGCCGTTGGCCGTGTTGTCGACCGGCAATGCGGTGGTGTTCTGGTTGTTTTCACGCGCCTTGTTCGACGATGAATTCCGCTGGCGCCCGGCCCATGCCTTGGCCTGGGGGGCGATGGCGGTGGCGGCGGTGGTGGGCTGCTTCGCCAAGCCGCTGGTGGGCCTGGGCATCACGTTGGCGACGCTCGCGTTTGGGTTGCTGGCGCTGCTGCAGTCGCTGTCGTCGTGGCGCGCCGACCTGGTTGAAAAGCGCCGCCGCCTGCGCATCTTCATCGTGGGTGCGGGGGCGCTCTACACGCTGGTCAACATGAGCCCACGCCTGCTGTACGGTGGAGATGCGGGTGAGCTGGCGCGGCTGGCCGACCTGCTGGCCTTGTCGGTCATTGCCGTGGTGGTGGCCTGGCATCTGGTGCGCCCCGCGGGTGCGCAACTGTTCTGGCCAGAACCCCCACCACCGGTGGCGTCGCAGGCGCCCTTTGAAGAGCCTGAAGAGCCGCTGGACGCCGGGCTGGTCGCGTCGCTTGAGGCGCTGATGACCCACGAGCGTGTCTATCGCCAGGAAGGTGTCAGTGTGGGCGTGCTGGCAATTCGCCTGGGCCTGCCCGAGTACAAGCTGCGCCGCGTCATCAACCAGGGGCTGGGCTACCGCAACTTCAACGCGTTTCTCAACCGCTACCGCATCAGCGAGGTGAAGGCTGCACTGGCCGACCCGGCGCAGGCACCGGTGCCGGTGTTGACGCTGGCGATGGACGCGGGCTTTCAGTCACTGGGCCCCTTCAACCGGGCCTTCAAGGCCGAGACAGGCGTGACGCCTACGGAGTTTCGGCGCGCACAACTGGGTGCGATCGGCCTGCACGGGGTGCCGGTGTGAGACCCGGCACGGCGTGCTGAAAAACGTTGGTGCGCCCGGCTGGGATCGAACCAGCAACCCCTGCCTTCGGAGGGCAGTACTCTATCCATTGAGCTACGGACGCGTGGGGCGCGATTCTATCAGCGCACCCCTCGTGCCCAGGCGGGTTCGCGAAGCGCCCGTTTATAATCCCGCGGTTTTGCGTCACCCAACGGTTCAGCCGCCGAGGATTCCATGAGCGACCCCCATCACAGCCCCTCCGAACACGAAGACGAAGCCCATGAAGGGCCGGTCAAGACCGTCAAGCAGCTCATCGCCGCGGTGATTTTTGCGTTCATCATTCCCATCGCCGTCATCGTGCTGCTGGTCAGCTACGTGGGCTCCCAACCGCAGCCCGCGGCGGGCAGCGATGGCATGGGCCCCGAAGCCACGGCACGGCGCATCCAGCCGTTGGCGCAGGTCGAGGTGAAAGACGCTTCCGATGTGGCCTCGCTGAAGAGCGGTGAGCAGGTTTACGCCGCGCAGTGCGTGGCCTGCCACGGTGCTGGCCTGGCCGGTGCACCCAAGTTGGGTGACATAGCCGCCTGGGCCCCGCGCAATGCGCAGGGGTACGAGACGCTGCTGACCAGCGCCCTCAAGGGCAAGGGCGCCATGGGCGCACAAGGCGGTGGTGATTTCAGCGACTTCGAAATCGCCCGCGCCGTGGTTCACGTGTCCAACAAGGGCGGTGCCTCGTTCCCCGAGCCCAAGGCGCCCGTCGCGGCGGCGTCGGCCAGCAACTGAGCGCCCGGCACGCCCCCCCAAAAGCCGGCCTGTGGGTCGGCTTTTTCATGTCTGCATCCAAGACCCGATCGGCTGCGTAGAGGGCTGAAGCGGCTCACTCCGAGTTCGCCCCACCCCTCAAAAAAACGCCATTTGGAGATGCGCATGAAAACCACCTTGCTGCTTGCGAGCCTCACCGTGCTGGCCTCGGCCTGCGCCACCGCCCCGGCCCCGATGAGGGTCGACAACATGAGCCTGCCCGAGTCGGTGCGCGCCCCGGCCGGCGCCCGCCAGACGATGTGGACGGTGGGGCGTGGTGAGCTGACCTACGAGTGCCGCGAGAAAAAAGACGTGCCCGGCCAGTTTGAATGGGCCGTTGTCGGCCCAGTCGCCACGCTGTACAGCGCCGACCAGAAGGCCGTGGGCAAGTATTACGCCGGCCCGACCTGGGAATCGATGGACGGCTCCAAGATCACCGGCAAACAAGTCGCCACAGCCCCGGGCGGCGCCGGCAACATTGCGCTGCAGCTGGTGAAGGCCGACCCGGCGATGGGCAGCGGCGCGATGCAAGGCGTGGCCTACATCCAGCGCCTGAACACCCAGGGCGGTGTGGCACCGAGCGGCGTGCCCTGCAATGCCATGGCCAAGGGCCAGCGCCAGCAGGTGGCCTACGCCGCCGACTACGTGTTCTACGGCATGTGATGCGGCTGGGCGGCCTGGGCCTGCGGGCTCAGGCAGTGCCCGTAACGCTGTGGCAACGCGGCGTTGTCCGATTCGGCCGCCGTCCAGTGGCCGAGCTCGATCGCGTCGGCCGCGGTTTCCATATCGAGCGTGTGCACCACCCCCAGGCCGAGGTCGGTGGCAATGAAGAGCCGCCCGGTTTCGTCGACCAGGGCGGCTTGGTACTGCGCGTCGCGCCCGGTGTGGCTGCGCACGCGGGGCGCCTGGCCGGGCACGGCTTCGAGCCGCCAGACCCAGGGTGCTGACTCCAGTTCGACGTAGACCCGCTGCGGGCCGTTTTGAAAGTACCAGCAGCCGTGTTCGTCATGGTCGTAGTTGCGCTCAATGAATTCGCGCAGCTTGTCGTGGTTGATGCGGCTGCCCTTGACCGTCGGGAAGGGGCCGGCGGCCTGCACACGGTCGTCGCGCATGTACCAGTCGCCGCGTGCGTCGAGCGCCAGCCAGCCGTAGCAGGCCGGTACGTTGGGCCACTTCTTCAGGGCTGCTTTGACGATGTCATCCATCAGGTTTCTCCTCTTGTTGCGGGTCGAGCGCCGGGCCGCCCTAAGCCGGCCCGCATCCCCCTGGGGGATCGCTCGGCGCACTCGCCGAGCGAGGGGTGGCCATCTGAGCCGAGGCCCAGCCCATCACTTGCTCGGGCAGAGTGAGCACGTGGCCAGGCCAGCGCCCGCGCGCAAAGCCCACATGGCCGCCGTGCTCAGGTTGCCACAGTGTCACGAAAGCCCCGACCTCGTGTTGTTTGGGCAGGCTGGCAGCGGGCACAAAAGGGTCATTCAGTGCATTGAGTACCAGCGCCGGGATGCGGATGTGGTGCAGGTGCGGCTTGGCCGAGCCGCGCGCCCAGTAGTCTTCGGTGTTGCGAAAACCGTGCAGCGGTGCGGTGAAGATGTTGTCGAAGTCGTAGAGGTTGCGTGCAGCTTGCAGCTTGCGGCCGTCGAACAAGCCCGGGTGCTGGGCCAGTTTGAGCAAGGCCTTGGGCACCATGCTGCGCAAGAACATGCGGGTGTAAACCTGCCGGTTGAAACCGCGTCCGATGGCATGGCCACCGGCCGCCAGGTCGATGGGCGAGCTGATGGCGCTCACCGCACACACGGTCTGCGAAGCGGTGTCGCCGGCCTCTTCGGCCCAGCGCAACAGCGCATTGCCACCCAGCGACACGCCGACCGCGACGATGGGGCCGTGGTGCTGTGCGCGCATGCGCGCCAGCACCCAGCCGATTTCTTCATGGTCGCCCGAGTGGTAGGCGCGTGGTGCGAGGTTCAGCTCGCCCGAGCAGCCGCGAAAGTGCGGCACGGCGTAGCGCCAGCCGTTTTGGCGGCACCAGTTGGCGAAGGCGCGGGCGTAGTGGCTGGCCGACGAGCCTTCAAGGCCGTGGAACAGCACCAGCAGCGGGCGAGCGACGGTGTCGCCCCCAGCGGCCTCGCCGAAGTCGACGTCGATGAAGTCTTGGTCAGGTGTCGTCCAGCGCTCGCGCCGGTAGACGGGCGGCGGCCCCTGGTGGCTGCGCGCAAAAAGCGCTGGCCAGATGGTCTGCAGGTTGCCGCCGACCGGGCCATGGCCGGCGAGCCAGCGTGGCGCGCGGTAGTTTTGCATCGCTTTTAGTGCAAAACGGAAGGCGTTTCGCCCACCTCCGGCAGCTCCTGGGGCGAGCCGGGGCTGGCGTGGTGCGTCACGAGGCGCCAGCCGAGCGAGGTCTTGAGGTAGACGTTGGTGGCGATCACCCAGGCCACTTGCGGGCCAGCATCGGTCATCACCCGGATGCGCTCGATCACGCTGTGCACCGCGCTGCCATGGCTCACCACACGGCGAACCTTCTCCGGGCGCGCGTCGATCACGCCGTTGGCAAACATCGCGTCGAAGGTGGCGCGAATCGCCGCCGGCCCCAACACCCGCGGGCCATTGGGGTGCACGCAGCAGATCTCGTCGTCGTCGGACCACACGGCCATCAGTTTGTCGATGTCGCCACGCTGCAGCGCCTCGTAGAACTGCGCCTCGGCGTCGTCGGACGAGGTCATCAGAGCGATGTCGGGGGGCTGGTGGCGGGGCATGGTGGCGGTGCGGGTCAGAGGAAGATCACGGTCTTCTGGCCATTCAGCAGCACACGGTGTTCCACGTGCCAGCGCACGGCGCGTGCCAGCACCATGCATTCGACATCGCGGCCGGCGGCGGTGAAGTCTTCGGCGCTCATGGCGTGGTTCACTCGGGCCACGTCTTGCTCGATGATGGGGCCTTCGTCGAGCTCGGCCGTCACGTAGTGGGCGGTGGCGCCGATCAATTTGACGCCGCGGTCGTGCGCCTGGAAGTAGGGCTTGGCGCCCTTGAAGCTGGGCAGGAAGCTGTGGTGAATGTTGATCGCGCGCCCCTTCAAAAAGCCGCAAAACGCGGGGCTCAGGATCTGCATGTAGCGCGCGAGCACCACCAGGTCGACCTGATGCTCGCTGATCAGCGCCTCGATCTGCTGCTCTTGCACACGCTTGGCCTCAATCGCGCTGCCGGCGGCCAAGGGCAGGTGGTGGAAGGGGATGCCGTAGCGTGCGGCCAGGTCGGCGAAGGTCGCGTGGTTGGA
This sequence comes from Burkholderiales bacterium, assembly GCA_038241485.1. Lineage (GTDB taxonomy): Bacteria > Pseudomonadota > Gammaproteobacteria > Burkholderiales > Burkholderiaceae_C > Rhizobacter. The sequence continues at coordinate 5,145 of JBBRFR010000044.1, read as the reverse complement.
CACGATGGCCGGTATGTCCACTCCCAGCTGGCCTGATTGCCAGCGGTACAGCAGGTCGTTGAGGCAGTGGCCGTGCTGGCTCACCATCAGCAGCATGCTGGGGCGGCGCGCCAGGCTGTGAAACTGCGCCTCCATGGCGAACTGCTGGCGCACGCTGGTGAACAAGGTGTTCAACGTGTCGGCGCTGGCCAGGTGGGGCGGCGCTTCGAAGTGCACCCGCATGAAAAAAAGGCCGGTGCTGTGCACGCCGGTGTCGTCGGGCAGGTCACCGAACTGTTGCGAGTCGACGATGTTGCAGCCGGCCTGGTAGAGCAGGCCCGCGACGGTGAAGACGATGCCCTTGGCGTCGCGGCACGACAGGGTGAGTACAAACTCGCGCGATTGCAATGAGGTGAGCGGCATGGTGCCAAGAATTGTACGGACGGCCCATGACGTAAGAAGGCGCGGCGACCTTGCGGCCTCACCGCCCCCTGTGCTGTGTGTTCTGGCAACCCTAGAATGCCGCAGCGTGATATCCATCACAGCCCCACACTGCCATGGCCACTGACCCGCAAGACTGGAGTGAGCGAAGCCGCGAGTTGTCGCGCCTGCTGGCGCGCGCGGGTTTGGGCGAACGTGCGGCATTTGCCACGTTGTACGAGCGCACCAGCTCGCATCTGTTCGCTGTTGTCCTGCGTATCAATCGAGACAGGGCACAAGCTGAGGACGTGCTGCAAGAGGTTTACGTCAATGTCTGGCGGGCGGCCCAATCTTTTGATGCGGCCCAAAGCCAGCCTTTGACCTGGCTCACCAGCATTGCGCGCAACCGCGCGATCGACAGCCTGCGACGCAAGCAGACCGAACCACAGACGCAGCCTGTGCATTTCAGCAACGACAGTGACGAGGAACGAGACGTGTACGACGATGTGGCCGACAACGCACCCGGACCGCTGGCGCTCTTGAGCCAAGCGTCGGACGCGCGCGCCTTGGCGAGCTGCATGCAAGGTCTGACGGCGCAGCAGCGCCAAAGTGTGGCGCTCGCGTTCTACGACGGGCTGAGCCACGCCGAGGTGGCCGAGCAGATGCGCCAACCGCTGGGCACGGTGAAGTCGTGGGTGCGACGCGCGTTGTTGTCGCTCAAGTCTTGTCTAGAAACCGCTGTCGTGCGCGACATGCAGGCTGAGTCATGACAACCCCTGGACGCCTTCGGCGTCGTCCCCCAAGGGGATCAGTCCTCTTGGGGCGGCTAGGCGAGGCCTGAGCCATGGACTACAGCCGCCCCGATCTCGCCGATCCCCTGGCCGCCGCCTATGTAGCGGGCACGCTGCGCGGTCCTGCGCGTCGGCGCTTCGTGTCGCTGATGCGCTCGCACCCGGGGCTGCGCTCGGCGGTTCAGGCGTGGGAAGCGCGGCTCATGCCGCTCACCGCGAGCGTCGCACCGGTGGCACCGCCGCCGCGTGTGTGGCAGGGCATCGAAGCGCGCATAGCACCGGCCAAGACTGCGCCCGCAGCAAGCACGGGCTGGTGGGGGCAGTTGGCGGTCTGGCGTGCCTTCTCCGGCGTGGCCACGGTGGCGGCGGTGACGCTGGCGGTGCTGCTCGCTTTGCCGCAGCCCTCGCAGCCGCCGATCGTGGTGGTCTTGTCGGCGGCGGGCGGCACGGCACCCGAAGGCGGCGTGACCCCGGCGTCGTTCGTCGCCAGCATCAGTGCCGACGGCCGCGCCATGGTCACCAGGCCGATCACGAATGTCGCGCTGCAGGCCGACCGCGCGCTGGAGCTGTGGGCGGTGCCGCCGGAGGGCGCGCCGCGCTCGCTGGGCTTGATCTCGGCGCAAGCCGCCACGGTGGTCAAGCGCGGCAAGGTGCTCGACAACACCGCAGCGCTGGCCGTCAGCCTGGAGCCGCCCGGGGGCTCACCCACCGGCGCACCGACTGGCCCCATCCTCTACGTGGGCAAGCTGGTGTTGTGATCGACAGCTGCCGCACCTGGCGCGTGCTCCAGGTGCGGACCAGGCGCCAGCGCGTTGGTGAGAGCTGCCTGCACCCGGGTGGCGGGCACGCCGGTGAGGCAGCGGGTGTGGCCGAAGCGGCAGACGCGGTCGAAGCAGGGCGCGCAGTCCAACTGCAACTCTTCCTTCAACCACAGCACGCGCGCCTTGTCGTTCAAGGGCGGTGTGTGTTCGGGGCTGGTCGAGCCGAACACCGCCACCTGCGCAACACCGAAGGCCGCCGCCACATGCATCAGGCCCGAGTCGTTGCTGACGACACCGCGTGCGGCGGCGATCAGCGCCATGGCGTCGATGAGCGAGGTCTTGCCGGCGAGCACGAGGCAGGCACCGGGTGCGGCTTGCGCGATCTGCTCGCACAAGGCCGCCTCCTTGCCCGAGCCGAGCAACACGACCGGCAAGCCGTGCGTTTTGTGCAGCGCGCGTGCGAGCTCCGCGTAGTGGCTCGCGGGCCAGCACTTGGCCGGGCCGTATTCGGCACCGGGGGCAAAGGCCCAGTAGCTCTGCGGGCTCAGTGACACGGCCGCGGTGGCTTGTTGCAGGCGGGCGGTGTCGAACTGCAGTTGGGGGTGTTCGTCGGCTGACGCAGCGCCGGCCAGCGCGCGGTAGAACGCCACCATCGGCGGGCGACCACCGGGGTTGGGCAGACGCTGGTTCAGCAGCAGGTGGCGCCCTTCACCGTGGTAGCCGATGCGTTTCGGAATGCCCGCGAAGAACGGGATCAGCGCGGCCTTCAGCGAGTTGGGCAACACGTAGGCGCTGTTGAAGCGGCCTTTCAAACCGGCCGCGAGACGGCGCCGGGCCGACCAGTCGAGGCGGCCGTGGGCAAAGGGCAACTCGATCACCTCGCCCACCTGCGGCATGGCGCGGTAGACCGGGGCGACCCAGGGCAGGGCGGCCACCGTGAGTGTTTCGCCACGTTCGGCGAGTGCGCGCAGCAGAGGCTCCGACATCACCGCGTCGCCTATCCATTGCGGCGCGATAACCAAACTTTTCATCTCAGCCGGCGCCGAGCCGCCCCAAGGCGGCTGAGCGCCCCCTTGGGGGGCAGGAGCGCAGCGACGTGGGGGCCGACATCAGTGGCCGCCGTGAACCTTTTCACCGGCCTTGAGCCGGTACTCGGTACCGCAGTACGGGCACTTGCCTTCGCCCGTGGTCGCCACGTCGATGAACACCTTGGGGTGGGCGCTCCACAGCGTCATCTTCGGGTTGGGGCAGGCAATGACGCCCGGGCCTTGCAAGTCTTTGGCGGCCACTTCGATCACGGCTTGGGGTGTGCTCATGGTGTTCAGACCGCGGTGAGCCATTCGGCGTACTTAGGGTTGCGCCCGTTCACGATGTCGAAGAAGGCGCTCTGGATCTTCTCGGTGATGGGGCCGCGCGAGCCCTGGCCGAGCTCGATGCGGTCAAGCTCGCGGATCGGCGTCACTTCGGCGGCGGTGCCGGTGAAGAAGGCCTCGTCGCAGATGTAGACCTCGTCGCGCGTGATGCGCTTTTCCTTCACCTCCAGGCCGAGGTCTTTGCAGATTGCAAACACGGTGTTGCGGGTGATGCCGTTGAGCGCACCGGCCGACAGGTCGGGTGTGTAGACCACGCCGTTCTTGATGACGAAGAGGTTCTCGCCCGCACCTTCGCTCACGAAGCCCGAGGCGTCGAGCAGCAGTGCCTCGTCGTAGCCGTCTTCGGTGGCTTCCATGTTGGCGAGGATGGAGTTGGTGTAGTTGCTCACCGCCTTGGCCTGCGTCATCGTGATGTTGACGTGGTGGCGCGTGTAGCTGCTGGTCTTGACGCGGATGCCGCGCTTCAGGCCTTCTTCGCCGAGGTAAGCGCCCCACGACCAGGCGGCGACCATCAAGTGAATCTTGTTGCCCTTGGGGCTGACGCCGAGCTTTTCGGAGCCGATCCAGGTGAGCGGGCGCAGGTAGCAGCTCTCGAGCTTGTTCTCGCGCACCACGGTGCGCTGCGCTTGCATCACCTGTTCCATCGAGAACGGGATTTTCATGCGCAAGATTTTTGCGCTGTTGAAAAGGCGCTCGGTGTGCTCGCGCAGGCGGAAGATCGCTGTGCCCTGGGCGGTGTTGTAGGCGCGCACACCTTCGAAGGCACCACAACCGTAGTGCAACGTGTGCGAGAGCACGTGGATCTTGGCGTCGCGCCACTCCACCAGCTCGCCATCCATCCAGATTTTCCCGTCGCGATCAGCCATTGACATGGCAGGCTCCTGTAATTCGGTCAAGAGCGCGATTTTAGGGCGTGGTCGAAGCGGGTCGGCTCAATCGGGTCGGGTCAGTTGCCAGCTTTGCAGCTTGGCGCCGTTGAACGCCAGGGTCACGCGGCTCTCGCCGTCGTCGACCCAGGCCCAGGTTTCGGGCGATTCGCTCACTCGCTCGCCCAGGCTTTCGGTGAGCGCGATGACCTGCATCAGCGTCATGCCGGTTTTCAGCCGGGCGTTGAGCATCACCGCGCTGGCGACCCGGCCCTTGGGCGCGGTGGCGGCGGTTTTCATCGCCCGCATGGCGCGGCTGAACTGCAGCAGCAGCCAGAACACGGTGACCGACACCGCCATCACCACACCCTGCCAGCCGTAGCCCCACCAGCCGGCGGCCACGGCCAGCGCGGCCAAACCCCACCCCACGATTGCATTCATGGGGTGCGATGGTAGTGGGGCCGCCCCGCCCGAGGGCTGCGTGGTTCCCGCAATCAGTCGCTGATGCCGATCTCGTACACCGCCACCGCGCCGGGGCTTGTCTTCAGTGACGCCGTGGGTGGAATCGAATCGGCTCAGCGTCGGGCTTGACCTTGGGCTGCGCACGGTCGCAGCCGCTGCAGCCACATGCGTTGCCTGCTTGCGCGGCCTGTTGCAGCTGGCGCTTGAGCGGCGCGGGCCAGGGCGCGGTGGCCAGGCGTTTTGCCAGCGCACGCCGCCACCCCATCGGCAACAAGGCCCACACGGTGTAGGCCGCACAGGCCAGAACAATCAAGGCGACCAGCAAGTTTTGCATGACAGCTGCTTTCTCAGGCGCTCAGCCACAAGGTGACGCGGTAGGTCACGAAGGCCGCCACGTAGGCCAGTGCAAACAGGTAGGCCGCCATGATGATCGGGTAGCGCCACGAGTTGGTTTCGCGCTTCACCACCGCCAGCGTGGCCAGGCACTGCGGCG
>JBBRFR010000043.1:0-16076 GCA_038241485.1 Burkholderiales bacterium | reverse complement strand
TATGTGCTTCGTCCTCGTGAATCTCGAACCGTTCGGGCTGGGGTGATGTGGGTCGCGTTAGCGTTTCTTTGCGCGCGGGTGCGCGGCGTCATAGACCTTCGCCAGATGCTGAAAATCGAGCTTCGTATAAACCTGCGTGGTGGTGATGTTGGCGTGGCCTAGCAGCTCTTGCACCGCACGCAAGTCGCCGCTCGATTGCAGCAGGTGCGAGGCAAACGAATGCCGCAGCATGTGTGGGTGCACGTGGGTCGGCAGGCCGGCCTGCAACGCACGCGCCTTCAGCCGCGCGCGCACCTGGCCGGGCGTGATGCGCTTGCCGCGTTGGCCAACGAACAACGCGGCTTCGTCGTGCGCCGCGATCTGGCCGCGCAAGGTGAGCCACTCGCGCAGCGCCTTGAGCGCCGGCTCACCCACCGGCACGCTGCGCCGTTTGCTGCCTTTGCCCAGCACGTGGGCGCTGGCATCGGCGGCGTCGATCCAGCCCGCGGCCTGAGCGCTGGCGTTGACATCCAGGCCCACCAGTTCGCCCACACGCAGGCCGCAGCCGTACAGCAGCTCCACCATGCAGTGGTCGCGCGCGGCAATCACCGGGTTGCCTTGTTGGTCGCTCTGCTCTGCCAGTGCGACGGCCTGGTCGACCGACAGCGCCTTCGGCAACGGCTTGGCGGCCTTGGGTGCGCGCACGCCGTCCACCGGGTTCAATGCCACCAGCCCTTCGCGGCCCGCCCAGCGGTAGAGGCCACGCCAGGCGGAAAGCGTGAGCGCAATGCTGCGCGAGGCCAGGCCGTGTGCATGGAGCTGCGCGGCCCAGCGGCGGATGTGATGGACTTGTGCGGCGCGAATTGACACGCCGGCGTCGGCGGCAAACTTTTGCAAGCGCGCAAGTGACTCGCCATAGAGTGCGAGCGTGCGGCCGGCGAGACGGCGCTCCACTTCGAGGTGGACAAGATGGCGCCGAATGTCGTCGTCGACAGGCGTCAACGGCTTCTCAGCGGCCATCAGCAAATCATTTCACTGGCAACAAGCGCGCCAAGCCGGCACTGGCGATCTCGCCGATGCGCCCCAGGAACTCGGTGCCCATGTCGGCGCTGAAGCGTGTGGGGTCGGGCGATGCCAGCACCAGCATGCCGAAGGCCTCGGCCGATTCGCTGTGGCTGCGCAGCGGGATCAGCGCCATCGACGCCACCAGGCGCGCATCTTCGAGCCATGAAGCGGCTTCGAAACCCGAGTTCACGCCGCAGTACGGCAGGCTCAGGCTGGACGCAAAACTGCGCGCGTCTTCGCTCACGCCCTTCGCAAACGCCAGCATGCCGAAGGCCTCGGCCGCGCCCCAGACACGAATGCCGGCTTGTGGAATCTGAAACTGGTGCTTCAACTCGGTCACCATCACCGCCGGCAGGTCACCGGGGTTGCTGGTGAGCATGATGGCGTGCGTCCACTTGTGCAGCTTGTTAGCGATGGCCACGTTTTCTTGCCCGTGGCGGATCATCTCGACGATGCGCTGCTCCAGCCCCTTGTGCTTGTCGCGCAGCATTTCCATTTGCCGCTCTTGCAGCGAGACGGCTCGCTGGCCGTGCGGGCTGGTGATCTGGATGGCGGCCAGCAGCTCAGCGTGGCGCTCAAAAAAACCGGGCGTGTTGGCCAGGTAGTTGGCGATGTCTTGCTCGGTGATGCCTTGCGTGCCTTGGATGCTCATAGTTCGATTTCACCTTCGTAGACGGTTTCTGCCGGGCCGGTCATCAGGACATGCGCCGCAAGCCCCCGAGCGCCGGGCCGCCCCAAACCGGGGGCGATCCCTGCGGGGGATCGTTCGAGGTACTCCTCGGGCGAGGGGCTGTCATGTGGCCACTCGATGCTGAGGCGCCCGCCTCGTGCATCCACCTCAACATGCGAATCGAGCAGGCCGAGGCGGATGCCCGCGACCACCGCCGCACAAGCGCCGGTGCCGCAGGCCAGCGTTTCACCGGCGCCACGCTCATGCACACGCAGCCGGATGTGGCTGCGGCTGACGATCTGCATGAAGCCCGCGTTGACGTTGCGCGGGAAGTGACTGTCTTGCTCGATCAGCGGGCCGTGTGTTTCAACGGGTGCATGGTCCACGTCGTGCACCACCTGCACCGCATGCGGGTTGCCCATGGAGAGCACGGCGACTTCACTCACGACCCCATCGCCCACGTCGAGTGGCCAGAGTTCAAAATTGCCTTGCCGGCGCGGCGTGGCACCAGCGGCATCAAACGGCACGCGGGCCAGGTCGAAGATGGGGGCACCCATATCGACCGTGACGCGGCCATCGTCTTGCAGGCGAAGCTCCAGCAGGCTCGCCATGGTGTCCACACGCACGGTGCGCTTGTCGGTGAGGCCCTTGTCGCGCACAAAGCGCGCGAAGCAGCGCGCGCCGTTGCCACACTGCTCCACCTCGTCGCCGCTGCCGCCGTTGAAGATGCGGTAGCGAAAATCAACGCCCGGCGTGCGGCTCTTCTCCACCACCAAGATCTGGTCGGCGCCCACGCCGAAGCGGCGGTCACCCAGCACGCGGTACTGCTCGGGGGTCAGCTCGATGGGGGCTTGCGTGGCATTGAGCACAACAAAGTCGTTGCCCGAGCCTTGCATCTTGGTGAAGCGCAATTTCATCGGGCGATTATCCCCCTCGCGTGCCGTCGTACAGCGAGGGTTCCCCGGCAGGCCGCGTCTTGAAACGCTTGTGCACCCACAGGTACTGCGCCGGGTTGCGCCGAATCTCTTCTTCGATCCAGCGGTTCATCAAGGCGGTGTCGGCCACGGCGTCGTCGGTCGGAAAGTTTTCGAGCGGCTCGCCAAAGCGCACCCTATAACCCTGCCCACCCGGCAAGATCTCGGCCACGATGGGTTGCACCACCATGTCGAGCGCACGCGCCATGCGCGACGGCGCCAGCAAGGTCGCGGCGGGCACGCCGAAAAAGGGCACGAAGGCGGCGTCACGCTCGCCAAAGTCCATGTCGGGCAGATTGAAAAACGCCCGGCCTCTGCGGATGGCGCGGATCAGCGGCAAGGCCTTGTCGCTGCGCGGGAAGATCTCGGAATTGCCGAAGCGCAAACGGCCCTTGCGGATGATGGCGTCCATCGCCGGGTTGCTCTGCTGCTGGTAGATCGAACAGGCGGGGTGGTTCTGGTACAGCAGCATGGCCACCGCCGCCACGTCGAGCCCCATGAAGTGCGGCACCAGCCACATCACCGGGCGCTCGCTGCGCTCGGCGAGCTTCACGTCACCTTCGACGTGAATCATCTTCTTGAGCCGCTCGGCCGGCGCAAACCACAGCAGGCTGCGCTCCAGGATGCTGCGGCCGAGCCAGCGGAAATGCTCACGTGCCAGGCGAATGCGTTGCGCTTCAGGTTGATCAGGGAAACACAGCGCCAAGTTGCGCAAGGCCACCTTGCGGCGCGGCGCGGCCACCCAGTAGAGCAGCCGACCCACACCGTTGCCCAAGACCGCGAGCAGCGGCAGCGGCAGCTGGTGCAGCAACCACATCACGCCAAGCAGCAAACGGGCACCCCAGCTCGTGGCCAACGCATCACTCCTGTTGTTGTTCGGTGTCGCCCGCCGCTTGTGACCGCGGCGACTTGTAGCGGTGATAGCCCCAGAGGTATTGCTGCGGGCACTGCAGGATCAGGCGCTCCATCGCGTGGTTGATCCGGCGCGCCGATTCTGCCGCGTCGGCCGGCAGTTCTTCGGGGAACGCGTAGAAGCGTTGTACGTAGCCTGCACCGCGCGGCAAGCGCTCGGCCCAGGTGAGCAGCAGCTCGGCGCCCGTCTGCTGCACCAGACGGGTGGCGAGCGTCATGGTGTAGGCCGGGCGGCCAAAGAACGGCGCCCACACGCCCATGCCGTCGGGCGGCACCTGGTCGGGCAACAAGCCCACCATCTGGCCCTTGCGCAAGGCGCGGATCATCTGCCGCACACCCGCCAGCGTGGCCGGAGCGGCAAACAGCTGAGGACGTTCGCGCGAGGTCTTGACCAGCTCGCGCAGCCAGGCTTTGCGCGCCGGCCGGTACAACACGGTGATCGGGCTGGTGGCGCCAAAACGCTCGGCAATCGCCTGCGCCGCGACCTCGAAGCAACCCATGTGCGGCGTGAGCAGCAGCACCCCTTTGCCACGCGCCAGCGCGGCCTCCAGCACGGCCTCGTTTTCGAAGCGCATGCGAGGCAGGATGGGTCGGTCGGCGGGGCGCATCCACAAGAAGGGCAGCTCCGTCACCATGCGCCCGGCCGAAGCGATGGCGGGCCTCCGTTGCGACGGGCTCAAGCCGGCCTGGGTGGCGTTGGCGGCCAGGCGCTTGCGGTACTCGGGCGAGAGCAGGTAACCGGCCCAACCTAAAACCGTGCCCATGGCGTGCAACAAGCCGAGGGGCAAACCCGCAAACCAATGGAAAAGGGTCAACATCAGGTTCTTATAATGCCGCCATCGCCGAGTTATGAACTACTTGCGGGGCGATTCAAAAATTCTGCTAAAGCGTTCGCCGCTCAACCCCTTAGGTCGGCAACGCAGTCTGCAACCTACTGGAGTTTAAGAGTGTCGAACGATTTCCTATTCACATCCGAGTCCGTCTCTGAAGGCCACCCCGACAAGGTGGCGGACCAGATCTCCGACGCCATCCTCGACGCGATCTTCAAGCAAGACCCGCGCTCCCGCGTGGCGGCCGAGACGCTGACCAACACCGGTCTCGTGGTGCTGGCGGGCGAGATCACCACCAACGCACACGTCGACTACATCCAGGTCGCGCGCGACACCATCAAGCGCATCGGCTACGACAACACCGAGTACGGCATCGACTACAAGGGCTGCGCGGTGATGGTCTGCTACGACAAGCAGAGCAACGACATCGCCCAGGGTGTTGACCACGCGAGCGACGACCACCTCAACATCGGCGCTGGCGACCAAGGCCTGATGTTCGGCTACGCCTGCGACGAAACGCCCGAGTTGATGCCCGCGCCCATTTATTACGCACACCGCCTGGTCGAGCGCCAGGCCCAGCTTCGCAAAGACGGCCGCCTGCCCTTCCTGCGCCCCGACGCCAAGAGCCAGGTGACCATGCGCTATGTCGACGGCAAACCGCACAGCATCGACACCGTGGTGCTCTCCACCCAGCACAGCCCCGACCAGAGCGAGACCGCGCACAAGATGAAGGCCTCGTTCAATGAAGCCATCATTGAGGAGCTGATCAAGCCGGTGCTGCCCAAAGAGTGGCTGAAGGAAACGCGCTTCCTGATCAACCCGACCGGCCGCTTCGTCATCGGCGGCCCGCAAGGCGACTGCGGTCTGACCGGCCGCAAGATCATCGTCGACACCTACGGCGGCGCTTGCCCGCACGGCGGTGGCGCGTTCTCGGGCAAAGACCCGAGCAAGGTCGACCGCTCGGCCGCCTACGCCGCCCGCTACGTGGCCAAGAACATCGTGGCCGCGGGTATTGCCCGCCAATGCCAGATCCAGGTGGCCTACGCCATCGGAGTGGCCAAGCCGATGAACTTGACGGTCTACACCGAAGGCACCGGCGTCATCTCCGACGACAAGATCGCTGCGCTGGTGAACGAGCACTTTGACCTGCGTCCGAAGGGCATCATCCAGATGCTCGATCTGCTGCGCCCGATCTATGAGAAGACGGCGGCGTATGGGCACTTTGGGCGGGAGGAGCCGGAGTTCACTTGGGAACGAACCGATAAAGCTGCAGCCCTCAAGGCTGCAGCCGGCCTGTAAGGCCGCCGCGCGAAAGCGCGGTATCGGTTCGTAGGGCGATGCTCATATCGCGAAGCGATGTGAGAAGAGACCAACGCACCGACAAGGCCCAAACGCTGCGTGCAGCGGCTGGGCTGTAGGCCCAGTACCCGCGCAGCGGGCTTCGGGCCTTGCGGCGCGGGCTAACTTCGCAGCGCGAAGTTAAGGCCCGAAGGGCCGGCCGAAGCCACAAGGCGGCCACGCTGCGTGCCGCGGCCGGGCTCAAGTAAGCAGAGCCTGCCCGGTACCAAGAAAGCGACCTGCGGGTCGCTTTCTTGTGAAACGAGTGCTTCGAACCAGTCGAACATGTTCAAAGAGGCTCTGTTGAATTTCGAGTGGGTACAGCGCCGCCTCTACCCGTTCGCCCTGAGCAGGGACTGAGCTTGTCGAAGGCCCGTGCGTCGAAGGGCTGGTGAGCGAAGCCACCGTGCGAGAAGGGCTTCGACAGGCTCAGCCCGAACGGGGGGTGGGGTATCTATTTGCCCACTCGAAATTCAACAGAGGCTTCAAAGAGCACTGCGTCGAGAACGACGTGCCATGCAGAAAGCAACGCTGAATCCGCTCGCATTTCATCGAGGCCATCGATGAACAAGGTTTCACCGTTCCAGCCGAACGGTGGGCCCAGCGATGGGCAGCCAAACCAGGAATGTCTTCGCGCGTCACGCTCAACCCGAACGCTTTGATCGGCATCACATCGGCTGAATGCCCAGCACTTGTGCCGCTTTCAAAAGCCTCGCATCGAAACACGCGAACCTGGGGTCGCCCGGCAACTCCCGGTTCAAAGTCTGCACCGCAGCAAGTTGAACACTGTCACAGGCGCGTAGCGCAAAGGCCTCGGCATAGTTGCCGGCCAGTTCAACCAGCTCCTGGTTGACTTCGAGCAAGAGGTAGTGCGGCCAGTCGGCCACCAGGCGCTGGCGTGCCTGATGGATTGCCGCTGCGTCTTGCGCTTGCTCGCGCGAGCGCCTGGCCATCGCAGCCATGGCCTCGACCCAGGCCACACGGCACACCGCAACCACGTCGCTTGCTGCGGCCTGCTCGATCACGGCGTCTGTGCCTGCTTCATGCACGTACAGCTTGACGAGCGCTGACGTGTCGCAGAACAGGATCAACCGCGATCCTCCAGCACCATGTCACCCAGGCTCTTGCCGCCTGCTCCGAGTGGCGTGGCCGGTAGAAGCACCGGTTTGCGGCCGCTCCACTGAGCGGCGCCGCTGCTCAACAGCCGTGCCACGCCTCGCGTTTGTGTGGCCGGGATGCCGACGATGCGGGCGGCTCATTCCACCCACCACCACGACCGCGCCACGCCGGTGAAGCGTGAGAACAAGCCGCTGGACGCGAACCGCGAATCGAGTTGGCCGTTGGCGCCAAAGGCCACGTAGGCTGCGCTGCGCGACATGGTGGCCGGCCCCACCGAGCCATTGCCCTGGTTGCTGACGATGCGTGTCTCGCCGGTCAGGCGGTTGTGCATCAGCACGTTGCCCGCAAGCGCGCCCAAGGTGCTCGCGTTGGTCGAGAACGCCACCCAGGTGCCGTCGTATGACAGCGCCACACGTTCGCCCTGGCCCACCGGGCTGTCGGCATTGCCCTGAACCCCCGCGCTGCTGACGCTGGCGCGCACCACGGCAGCCGTTTGCGTATCGACCACGAACACGTCTTGCAGCCCGTTGGTGTCACCGGCCACCATGTTGCTGGCGGTCGTCGCGAAGGCCACGAAGCGCCCGTTGCCCGAGATCACCGGTGCGACCACGCGGCTCGCGCTCTCGGTGCCCTGGTTGCGCTCGCCGCCGCCGCTGGTGAGGCTCACGCGGCTGCGTGCGCCGTTGGAATGGGCGTAGACGAAGATGTCCCACAGGCCGTTGGTGTCGCCCGCCACGATGTTGGACGAGAAGGAATAGAACGCGATGCGCTGGCCGTCCTCTGAGATCGAGGGTTTGGAGCCTTCGCCGCCCACACCATTGACGTTCGCGCTCACCAGGGCGGTGGTGCCGGCAACGTAGTCGCGACGGTAGACGTTGATCGCGCTCTGGCCCATGCCTATGGCCGTGAGATTGGTGGCCCCGCTGGTGAACGCGATCACGCGCCCGTCGCCCGACACCACTGGCTCGTAGCTCGGCCCGTTGGCTTGCACGCCGCCGACACCCACGCTGAGGCGCTCGACGCCCGCATCGGGATCCGCTGCCGACCAGCCGAACACATCACGCACGCCATTGGTGTCGCCCGCCACCAGGTTGCTGGCGTAGGACTCGAACACCACCACCAGCCCATCGGCCGAGATCGACGGCGCCCAGCTGTCGCCATTGCCTTGGGCGCCGTTGGCGCCGGCGCTCACCAGCAGGGTCTGGCCGGTGAGGTTGTCGCGCCAGAAGACCTGGCGGTTAGCGCTGGTGTTGCCGGCCACTCCGGCCGCGTTGGAGACGAAGGCGACGAAGCGGCCCTCGCCATAACCCTCGGCGGTGGCGCCGATGGGCTCGCTGCTGCCGCCGACAACGGGGGCGCTGCTCTCGAAGTAGGTGCCGCGCACCGCGTCGCTGCTGCTGCGGCTGATGAGGTCATAGGTGTGCTCGCAGCCCACCAGCACATTGGCCTGCACCACCGGCAGCGTGCCGGTGGCGCCCTTGTAGACCGAGCAGGTCTGGCCGGTCGGGGGCGTTTGCACGGCCAGGGTGTAGGCCGTGCCCGCGGCGAGCAAGGCCGGGAAGGTGAAGCTGGCGACGTCATAGGCATCGGGGTTGCCCGTGCTGCGCGTCACCGTCACCGGCAGGACCGCGCCGTTGGCTTGCAGCACAAGTTGTGCGCCGATAGGGGCACGCACCTGGCCCGTCACCGGCGTGCCGGTGCCCGCAGGAGGGGGCGGGGGCGTGATCGGCGGGGGCGGCGGGGGCGGGGGCGGCGGAGTGCCGCCACTGCTGCCGCCACAGGCGACCAGCGCAAAGGCCACGCCCAGCATGGCCAAGCCGGCCGCGGTGCGGCGGGAAACAGTCGAAGTGACGTAATCGGTAGACATGGAATCTCCTCCAAGGTGATCTGAGTGAAAAACTCAGGACTCACGGTATCGAGGAGGGCGTTATGGGCGCGTTATGGGCGAACCCGCCGGCGACGGCCGTGGCTCCCCGGGAGGGCCGGCGCTCAGGCGTCGGGAGCGGGTAGCAGGGGTCGCTGCAACACGGCCAGGGCCGGCGTGCGCTGCAGGTAGTTGTGGCGCCAGCCGGCGGGCAAGGTGGAGGCGGCGGCCTGCATCCAGGCCGAGGCGCGCAGCGCGATCACCGCGGCCAGGTCGGCGTGAGAGCCAGCGAGGGCCGCGTACAGCTCGGCCGCCAACGCGGGCAAGCGGTCGCGCCCGTTCAAGCCTTCGTCAATGCGCTGCCACGCGAGCACCGCCGCGGCCGCAGCCTCGCTGTCGCGGCCGACCATCCGCAAGGCGGCCACGCGCTGCACTTGCAGCGACAGCCACAAGCCGTGCGCGCCACACTCACGCGCCGTCGCCAGGCTTACACCCAACAGCGGCAAGACCGCCGCCGGGTCACAACCACGGCGTGCCAGGCACAGGGCCTCTACGCGCAACGGAAAGTCGTTGATGCCGCTCACCTGCTCCAGCACCGCGCCCATGTCGGCGGGCTCACCCACCGCAAGCAGAGCCGCATCGACCAGCGAGCGCTCGGTCGGCAGCAGCTTGGGGTCGTCTTGCAGCACCCGCAAGGCCTTGACGGCAAGGTCGCGCCGCCCCAACTCGTACAGGAACACCGCCCGGCGCACCAGCGGGAACACGATGTCACGCAACAGGCCTTGCTCGCCCAGTTGCAGCACGCGCTCATACAGCGTCAGCGTTTCGCCCAGCCGGCCGGCCGCGGCCAGTGCGCTGGCCTGCAGATCCACCAGCATCAGCTCGGTTCTGGCGGGCAAGGCGAGCCCTTCAGCCCAGCTGGCCGAGGCCGTGACCCAGCGCTTCGCCTGTGCCGGCACGCCTTGCTCCAAGGCATTCTTGGTCAGCGAACGTGTGAGGTCCACACAATGGCGCGCGTTGTTGTTTTGTTCGGCCGGTGCCAGCGCCTTCAGAAACTGCGCGTTGCTCTCTTCGTAGCGGCCCGACACCCCCAGCAACACGCCAAGCGCTTGTTGCAGCTTGAGTTCGGTTTCGTGCAAAGCCAGGACCCTGCGCTGCGGCTCGATCGGCGCCAGCAGCGCCAGCGCCAGCTCGGTCACACGCACGGCATCGGCCACCTCGCGGTGCACCCAGTGCATCACCGCCTGGCCCCAGTACAACTCGGCCTCGATCTCGGGCAAACCGGCCCGCCGCGCCTGCGGCAAGGCCCGCACCGACACGGCCCAGGCTTCGTCGTGAAGGCGGCTCTCCACCAGCAGCAGTTGTTGCAGCACCGCCAGCATCGCGTGCTCGCCATCCCCTTCGGCCAAGGCCGCCAGCTCATCGCTCACCGCCTGCAAGCGCGCATCGACCGCCACTTCTGACCACACATCGGCAGCGGAGAAAAAGGCGGCGAAGGCCTCGCGGTGGTGGCCCGCATCGCGCAGGAAGACCCCGGCCTGGTGGTGCAATTCGCCCGCCTCGTTCAAGCGCCAGCCCGCGCGAGCCTTGAGCGCGGCCTCGGTGAGGTGCGACACCGCACGCAGCGGCTGCCCCGCCGCCGCCCAGTGGTTGGCGATGCGGGCAGGCTCGCCCCGCACCTGCACCTGCACCAGCCAGACCGCCACCTCGCCGTGCAGCGACTGGGCAATCGCGTTCGGCACCGAGGCCAGCGTGGCCTCGGCGATCAGGTCGTGCGCAAAACGCGCGCCGCCGTGCTCACCCGCACGCAGCACCTGCGCGTCTTCCAGCTCGCCCCAGGCATCGACCAGATCGAGCGGGCGCAAGCCCAGCACCTGCGCAATCAGCGGGGCGGTGGCGTCTTGCCCCGCCACCGCCGCGCAGCGCGCCACCCGCAGGGCCAGCGTCGACAATCGTTGCAGCCGCTGCTGGATCAGCCGGGCGACGTTGGGCGCGCTCGGCCAGGCTGGGCTTTGCGGCACGCCGTCGGCCCGCACCAGCGCACGGCCGGTGGGGGCCGCCATCAGCGCCGCCTTGAGCGTCTCCAGCAGGTACAGCGGGTTGCCACCCGTGCGCTGCTGCAGCGACTCGGCCTGGGCCGCGCCGCCAATGCCGTCGATCTCAAGCGACACCAGCAACTCGGCCACCTCATTCGCCTGTAAGGCTTGCAGCACGAGGCTGCTCACCTGCGCCGAACGCTCCAGCCCCTCGACCAAGGCACGCGCCGCCGGGCCCAGCTCGTGCGGCCGCATCGCCAGCACCCAGCTGCAGGTGCTGGCAGCGATCAGGGCGCTCAGCAGCTCCACGCTGGCGGCGTCGGCAAACTGCAGATCGTCGACCAGCAAGGTGTGCAGGCCGTGCGCCTGCGCGTCGTTCAAGACCGTGGACAGCGCATGCGTGAGCCGGGCGAGGTCGTCTTCATGCAGCAGCGGCTGGGCATGGCCCAGCTCGGGCAGCAGCCGAGCAAGCAAGCCCCGCTGGCCGGCCGCGGGCGCCAGGCCAAAGTCTTTCAGCAAGGCGCGCACGCAGCGCGACAGCAGCGCATACGGCGCGGCGGCGTCACCGGGGCGGGCCGTCACCAGCAGGGTGGTGGCGGGCGCTGACTGCGCGAGGTCGGCCAACAGCCGCGACTTGCCCATGCCGGCTTCGCCCGCCAGCAGCACCGTGTGCTGCGCATCGCGGGCGAGGCACAAGGCCTGCCACACCGGCTCATGCCCCACACGCCGGGGCGGGCGCAGCACCGCCGCTGGCACCACCGGCCGCTGGCCCGCGCCGCCCACGTTGCCCGCGCGCTGGATGGTCTGCAGCAAGGCCAGCGTGTCGGGCGATGGCGCCACACCCACCTCGTGTTTGAGCAGCTGCTCGCAGCGGTCAAAGGCGAGCAAGGCGCTCGGCCGGTCACCGCTCAGGTAGTGCAGCCGCATGACACGGCGGTGTGCCTCTTCAGACACCGGCTGCAGGTTCAGCAGCTCGGCGGCATGCGAGATCGCATCGGGCAAGTCGCGCGCGGCCTCGGCCAGGTCGGCCAGCTCGGCGAGCGATTGGCACAGCCGTTGGTGCCGCCGCTCGCGCTGCTGCGCCAGCCAGTCGCGCAGCTCGGCACCGAACTCGTGTGACGTTTCGCCGAGCACGGTGTCGGCGTCGAGCAGGTCGTGCGCCACACCCTCGGCCAGCGCCAAGGTGTGGGTGCCGGCGACAAGATCGCTGCCCACCGTGCGGCGCAGCTGGAACAAACGCTGGCGCAGTGCATTGCGCGCGGATTCAGGCTCGCTCTCGGGCCACAGCAGCTGCGCCAAGCGGGCACGCGGCGTGGGCCCTTCGAGCGCCAGCCACGCCAACAGGGCGCCATCACGCGGGCCGAGTGGCACGCTGGCGCCATCGCCACGCTGCAAGGCAGGCTCACGCGCCAAGCTCAGCTGCAGGGGTGTCATGGGCGCAGTGCAGCGGCACGCGCCAGCAGCTCGCGATTGACCGGGTTGCGGTGCAAGAAGCTGTCTCGAAACTCGGCCGGCACGTGGGCATCGTGCACGGCGCGCACCCACGCCAGGCCGTCGTCCGCGGCCCGGCGCGCCTCGGCATCGCGCCCGAGCGCGGCCAAGGCCTGCGCGGCCACGAGCCAGGTTTCGGGCAGGTAGAAGGTGTCAGGTTGGTAATGGCGTGCCAGCTGCAACGCCGCTTCGGCGTGTGTCCACGCGCGCGCCGTGGCGCCCTGGCTGAGTGCGCAAGCCGCCGCCCGCACATGGCCGGCCAGCGCCACGCCAAACCGCTCGCGCGCGCCCGCCCACGCCGCCAGGCTGGCGGCCATGACTTCACCCTCGTCGGGCGGCACGAGACGCGTCGCGAAAAGGCTGACGATGCGGTGGTACACGTCTTCGGGGTTCGGGATGACCTGCAGCGCTTCGCGCATCAGCGGCAAACCATCGCGCCCCAGCTGGTGCTCGAGCTCGGCGCTGTGCGCCATGCGAATCATGAGCACACCACGCGACAGCCCCGGGCGCTTCGGCGCCAACAGCGGCACCGCACGGGCGGGCTGCCCCAGTTGTTGGTACAAAACCGTCAGTCGCTGCTCGGCCACGGCCTTGTCGGCGTTCGAGCCTGCGAGCGCCTCGTAGCCCTTCACGGCTTCTTCCAGCAGGGTCAACGCTTCGTTGTAGCGACCCAGGTCGCGCAGCCGGTGCGCCAAGGTGCCCTGCATCTGCAGCACGCGCATCGACACGCCTTCACCGGAGTCGAGCGCGAGCTGGCGCGCCTGCGAACTCATCTGCGCCGCCTGCCGCACCAGCCCCATCTTGGCTTGGGTGGAGGCGGTGTTCGACATCGTCTTCCAGACCATGTCGGGCCGCCCGGCTTGCTGCGCCATCTCGCGCGAGCGGGCCCAGGCTGGCATGGCGTCGCGCAAGCGGTTGTCGTAGTCGAATGCGGTGGCGGTGGCTTCCCAGTACTCCCACTGCTGATCGAGGCTGGCTTGCACACCCACACGCTGCGCATACGGCTCCAGCAAGGCGACCGCCTCGGTGGCCTGTCGGGCATCACACAAGGCACCCGACAAGATGATCGCGAAGCGAAGCTCCAGGTCGTCACGGCCCAGCGCCTGTGCGCTGGCCATGGCGCGGCGCGCAAGACCCACCGTCTCATCACCCTCATAGCGTGTGATCGACAACTCCAGGCGCACATCGAGCGCCTGCAGACGCTGCTCGTCGTTGCAGGCGATCTCATCGAGCTGTGCCACCGCTTCCTGGGCGGGCACACCGAGGTCGTTGGCGCTGAGCACACGCGCTCGTTGCAACAAGGCCTCGAAATGAGCCTGCGCCTGCCCGGCGCGCTCGAAACACTGCGCCGCTTCGACCAGCAAGGCGGCCTGCTCAGCCATGCGCGCCGCATCGCGCGAGCGCTGGGCCGCCGCCAGGTAGGCCGCTGCAGCCTCGGGCCACTGCCGGGCCGCAGCCCAGTGCTGCGCCAGGCGGCCGGGCTCGCCACCGTGCGAGTGCAAGAAACCGGCGATCTCGGCGTGCAAGCGCTGCGCCACGGGCTTGGGCACCGAAGCCAGCGCCGATTCATAGATCAGGTCATGCAAGAACGCGCCGTCACGAAACACCTGCGCCGCCTCCAGCTCGGCGCAGGGGTCGGCCAGCGCCAGCGTGCGCACGCCCAAGACATGCGACGCGAGTTCGATGGAAAAGTCTCCCGCCGCCACCGCCGCACAGCGCGCGAGTTGCACCGCCTGCGGTGAGAGCTGGCCGATGCGCCGCTCGATCAGCGTGGCGACGTTGCCCGCTGCGGGCAGGCGCACGCTCAACCACCCACGGTCGGGTGCCACTCGCTCCTGCGCAAGCGTGCCTTGAGTCAACCAAGCCTTCACCGTCTCCAGCAGGTAGAGCGGGTTGCCGCCGGTGTGGCGCAACAAGACGGGCGCAGCCTCATTTGCATCAAGGCCCGGCACATCGAGCGAGGCCAGCAACGCATGCGTCTGGTCCAAGGTGAGCGGGGGCAGCACGACTGCAACCGCTTCGGCCTGCGCGCTGAACTCGGCCAGCAGCGCACGCCCTGCCTCGCCGACCTCGGCGCCACGACCCGCCACCAGCCAGCGCCGGCCCGAGCCCGCCGCCACGTACTGCAGCAACTCCACACTGGCCTCATCGGCAAAGTGCAGGTCATCGAACACAAAACCGTCAAGGTCGAAGGCCGGGCTCTCCAGCACCACCGCAATGGCGTTGAAAAACCGTGTGCGCTCTTCGGGCGAGGCCATGGCTTCGGCCTCACCCAGCTCGGGCAAGAGCCGCGCCAGCTCTTTGCGCAACGAGGCATCGAGCCGGTCCATGGCGTGGCGCGGCAACTGGCGCAAGAGCCGCGACATCGACGCGTACACCACCCGGGCGTCCCCCGGCCGCGCACCCACCACCAAGACACGCCCACGCGCCAGCGCAAAGTCAGAGGTGAGGCGCGTCTTGCCCATGCCGGCCTCACCCATCACCACCGCAAAGCGCCCTTCGTCCCAGGCTTCGTTCAAGGCCACCCACTGGGCCTCGCGCCCGATCAGGCGCGGGGGGCGCAACACGGTGGCCGGCACACGGCGGGCCGGCGCCGAACCGTTCAAGGCGCCCGACTCGATCTGGCGCAGCAGGCTCAAGGTGTCGGGGCCGGGCCGCGCGCCCACCTCGTCCTTCAGCACCTGCTCACAGCGGTCGAAGGCCAGCAAGGCACTGGCGCGGTCACCGGCCAGGTAGTGCAGCTCGATCACCCGGCGGTGGGCTTCTTCCGACAAAGGCTCCAGCGCCAGCAGTTCGTGCGCGTGCGAGAGCGCATCGGCGTAGTCGCGCACCTGCGCCGCCATGTCGCACAGCTCGACCAGCGACTGGCGTGTGCGCGCGCGGCGCCGCCCGCGCTGCTGTTCGAGCCAGGCCGACAGCTCGGCGCCGAAATCGTGGCGGCTCTCGCCCAACACCCCGTCGGAGTCGCCCAGGTCGTGTGCCATGCCTTCAGCAAGGGCCAGCGTTGCGCTGCCGCTCACCACGTCCACGCCGAGCAATTTCTTGAGCTGGAACAGACGCTGGCGCAGCGCGTTGCGTGCCGACTCGGGTTCGCTCTCAGGCCACAACAACTGCGCCAGACGCGCACGTGGTGTGGGCCCTTCGAGCGCCAGCCAGGCCAACAGGGCCCCGTCGCGTGGGCCCAGCGGCACAGGCGCGGCGCCGTTGCGCAGCAGCGCAGGCGCCTGGGCGAGGGTCAGCTGCGGGGAGCACGGTTCAGGGGTCATGGGCAACTGCGCACGCCGGGTCGGCTCTGCATGATGGCAGGTCGCTCGCGTCAGAGCCGCGGAATGACGAACACCTGGTTCTCGCCCAGGCTGCCCGGTGCCACCATGACCGACATGTCGGCCACGCAGGCCAGCACCGCCCCATCGCCGGAGAGCGCAAAGCCGAAGTCGCTCACCCACGAATTGCTGCCGTCGGCGCGGCGCGAGGCGACCATGGTGGTCGCAAGCTGGCGGTCGCGCACCATCAGGTAGGGCCGCAAGGAGGCCGCCGGGTCGCCCGTCAGGTTGGGCGCGTAGGTGATGTAGAGCACGTAGCGGCCATCGCGTGACATCTGCGGTGCGCCGCTGCGGCCATTACCGACCACCCCCGCCGGGGTCAGGCTCTGGATCGTCAACGCGAGCGCCGGGTCGGCCTCGGAGCTGCGGTCAAACACCACGATCTGCGGCTGGGCCGAGGCAGCGCCGCCCAGCAGCGTCGTCGAGCGCAGCCCGAAGCTGATGTAGCGGCCGTTGTCGCTGATGCTGGGCATGC